>JAFZCF010000041.1 GCA_017552165.1 Clostridia bacterium | reverse complement strand
TCCTTCATTTTTTCCGAAACCGAAACTATCTTTTCGAGCGCCCCCGACAGTTCCCTGTCAGATATGTCTTTTCCGTTCAGCGATATGCGCTCGTTATATCTAACGAGGTGCGGAGAGGTGTAAAGACCGACGGAAAAGCCGGCTTCTCTCAGGACCGAGGAGATCATCGCCGAAAAAGACCCCTTGCCGTTTGTGCCGGCGACGTGTATTATCCTCAGTTCTTTTTCGGGATTGCCGAGAAGGTCGAGCAGGGCCGTTATCCTTTCGAGCCCAGGCTTTGTGCCGAGCGAGGAAACGCATTTTATGTACTTTATCGCTTCCTCAATCGTCATAATACAGTTCTCCGCCGGCTTTTTTTATAAGATTTCTGATCGATTTTCTGCCGAAAAGAAGGATAAGCGTAACGCTCTCGAGCAGCGCGATCCCGATATATATCGGGATCCTCACAAAGACGATCCCCCCGTAAAAGCCGTAGAGCGCGATGGTCTTGACGGCCATCGATCCGACGGCGTGTCCGGCGAATATGCCGGCAAAGGTCCTCGCCGCCGGCCGTATTTTCACGAATCTGAAGACAAGTCCCGAGACAAGGCCGACAAGGGCGGCGCCGACCGTGATGAGCGGGATGGGCGCCATACCGCTCACGACGCATGAAAGGAGATCCGCCATTACTCCGACGAGCATACCCATCACGGGTCCGTAAGCAGCCGATGCGATGAAAACGGGAATGTTTTCAATCGTGAACCTCAGCGGGCTTGTACTGAAAATCATTTTTGCGAAATACGCAAGCACAAAGGAAAGCGCCGCGAGCAGCGCGCAGACGCAGATCGTAAGTATTCTTTTTCTCAGTTTGTCTTTCAAGTAAAAACACCTCCCGTTAGCATTCTGCTGAACCGGAGGCGTATTTCCTCTTGTACAGCGGGATGCGACGCCACGATCGGTTTCGTCCGCCGGACAACTCCCCGTTCCGACGGCACTTCAGGCCGCGCCGAAGCGCGCCAACGCCGTAGCGTCTACTCTGTTTTTAAAGATTATAGCATCAGACGGCCGGGTTGTCAATCGTCTTTCTGTACAAAAACGGCCTTTTTTCTTTTGAGCAAGTGACGACGCCGATATCCTCGAGGACCTTGAGCGCCTCCCACGCGTCGTACTGTTTAAGTTTGTTGTGCAGAGCAAAACCGGCGGCCGTGAAATCTCCGTCGGGTATGTCAAGAAGGCCGGCCACGTCGGCGGGGCCTTTGAGTTCTATTTTCCCGTTAACGGCCGTCGGAATCCTGTCCGTCCGCTTTGTGCTCTTTCTTCCCCTGCGGCTGACGGGGACGCGGTATTCGAGGGTATCAATCAGCAAAACGAGAAAACTGAGCCCCGGATCGCCTATAAAACCGGATATTTTCATAAGTTCCCCGAAAATGTCCGTCGGCCTGCCCTTTTTCGTTGATCCGCCCTTTCTGACCGTTTTGCCGTCCTCCCCGATGACGACGAACGTCGTGTTTTCCGAGACGGGATAGACGACAGTTACGCGATTTTCTTTCAGCAGTACCGGAAGCTTGTTTCTGAGATTTGAAAACGACCTCGTTTCGATCTCTATTATCTCGTTCCCGTTTTTTATATCAGCAATAAACCCGCCGACCGGGATCTCGTGATGGGATTCATCGGGATCGAGATATTTTTTGAGCGCGAGATGAAGCG
>JAFZCF010000040.1 GCA_017552165.1 Clostridia bacterium | reverse complement strand
CGACTTGTTTCGTCTCATTTATGACAACTTTCAAAAAATGAAGTCAAAAGTTGTCCGGTTTTGGCCTTCTTTTCCGTCTTATATACAGAGGCCGCCTCAAAGACGGATGCAGGGCGCGCTCCCGAGCGCCTTGTCTTGACACATCCGCCCGAGGTGTGCTAAAAAATTATCGTCCGAAAAGGAGGTTTTTATGAAAACCAAAAAACCAAAAACCCAAGGGGCAAAAATCCTGTCGCTGCTGCTTGCCGTGACGCTGGCTTTTGTCTCTTTGACGCAGATAGCGCTGCCGGTATCGAGCGCGGAAGGCGATCTCCCGCGGGCCGTCCTCATCTCTGCGGAATACGAGCCGGGGCGGGGAGAGTATGAGAAACACTTTCTGCTGAACGACGGGAGCTTCATAGCAGTATCATACGCCGACGCCGTACACTATGAGGACTGCGACGGCAAATGGCGCGAAGCGGACAACAGACTTGCTTTTGACGGGAACACTTGAGTCCCTAAGTGTCCATTATTCGGGTACAGGGCATGCCGTTCCTGCAGTAATAAAATGCGGGTTTTACAATGGTAGTGAATATATTGAACATCAAAATAAATAATTTTGGAGTTTGAAATGGAAAAAAACCAAACCAAATCTGCCGTGCGAACTTTGATTCTGATACTCATCGCACTTGTGCTTGTATCAACTGTTTTCTCGGTCCTTGATTACACCATGTCCATGGTTGTAATCGTTTGGAAAACTTTTTGCCTACCGATAATTGTTGTGCTGCTTGCCGATTCATATTATACAAAAATCCTTGATAGGGGAAAGCGGATATTGTTTACGATTTTGACAGTAATAATCTGTCTTGCTACCATACCGTTGAACTCGTTGACACTTTTTTCACTGGGAAATAATCTATGGATCGGAGCGCTGATACGATGCGGATGGATTGCATTCTGGAGCGTGCTATTTATCATCATCAAGGGATTAATAGTTTTTAGAGGCGGTAAAAGCACACGAATTGATTTCCTTATCTCCATCCTTCTTGTTATAACACTCGCATTGAACACAATAATAGCGGTGGTGCTGAAGAAATGGACTTTTATCAGTAGCGAAGGAGTGGATGCTTTGGCGCTGATAATTTCCGGAATGATGATCATGATTTCATCGGCCTTTACGGGGTCTTTTGTTCTTAAAACAGGAAGAAAATGGATAATGTGGTGTTGGTTAATAATGGTGGCTCTTACGGCGTTTTTGGAATTATTTCCGTTTTCTGAAACAGGGTCGCCAAGAATCGATCTATCGTTTTTCCTTATTCTCATAACGGCTATCGTGTTTGAATTTCTACCCTGTCCGGTTGCATACTTTGTTGAAAGAAAAAAAGTCACTGGGAATTACAGCAAATGGTATAAATCAACGCACGGTGCTATCCAATCGGAGTAAATGCGGTTGAGTTTGATCTATTCCGAATCATTCATCGGATTCATAACTGTCACAACGCAGAATAATTCAAAAGGACGGGGCTTTCCCGTCCTTTGATTTTCCCGTTATTCGATTATCCCGCCGGCGAGGACCGTGTCGCCGTCGTAGAGGACCGCCGACTGCCCGGGCGTTACCGCCCTCTGCGGCTCGTCGAAAACGACGCGGATACGGCCGTCCTCAAGGGGATATGCCGTCGCGCGCTTTTCTTTCTGGCGGTATCTCGTCCTCGCGGTGCAGGTAAACGGTTCGGTCTGCCGTGGGACGGACACCCAGTTCACGTCCCGGGCGGTCAGGACGTCGGAGAAGAGCAGTTCCTCGTCGCCGACCGTGACGGTGTTTTCTTTCATGTTCTTGGCGCAGACGTAAACGGGACGTCCCATAGCGAGCCGGAGGCCCTTGCGCTGGCCTATCGTGTATCTGACGGCCCCGCGGTGGGTGCCGACCCTGTTCCCGCCTGAGTCGATATAGTCGCCCGGGGGATACTCTTTCCCGGTGTAGGACTCGAGAAATTCACCGTAATCGCCTCCGGGAATGAAACAGATATCCTGGCTGTCCGGCTTGCGGGAGTTTACGAATCCGCGTTCCGCGGCAAGACGGCGCACGTTTTCTTTTGTCAGCGACCCGAGCGGGAACGCCAGGTGAGCGAGCTGTTCCTGCGTCAGCCCGTAGAGGACGTAGCTTTGGTCTTTTGACGGATCGAGCGCTTTTTTCAGCAGATAACGCCCGTCCGCCCCGCGCCCGACCCTCGCGTAGTGCCCTGTGACGAGGCAGTCGAAGCCGTTTTCGAGCGCGTACTCGAGCAGCAGATCGAACTTCATGTGTCTGTTGCACTCGATGCAGGGGTTGGGCGTCAGGCCGGATTCGTAGGCGCGGACAAAATCGTCAATGACGAACTTTTTGAATTCTTCCGTAACGTCGAGCACACGGTAGGGGATATCCATCGAGAAAGCGACAGTGGCCGCGTCGTCCACGTCTTTCTGCGAGCAGCAGGTGCGGAGGTCCTGCCTGCCGATGTCCGCGTTGCGGAAGAGGAGCATCGTCACGCCCTCGCAGTTGTATCCCGCTTCTTTCATAAGCCAGGCCGCCGTGGTGCTGTCGACCCCGCCGCTCCTCGCAATGAGGGCGATTTTTCGTGTGTCCATCGTTGTTTCCTTATTCAAACGGCAAACGGCGCGCGCCGTTTGCCGTTTATATCTTATTCAGTCCCCCGCGTCGATGTGTTCGAGAATGTCGCTGCCGGTCTTTTTCGGCGGCTTGGAGTCGCCGTGCTTGACGAACAGCATGGTGATGAAGGCGAGCGCTACGAACACCGTCCCGTAAGGGAAGAGGAAGGTCAGACGGACGTCGAGGAGTATTCCCGAGAGCACGGGAGTGACGACCTGAGCCGCCATGCTCGCCGTGTAATAATACCCGGTATAGCGCCCGACGTTGCTGCCCTTGGCGAGCTCAACGACCATCGGGTATGAGTTCACGTTTATTGAAGCCCAGCCGAATCCGGCGAGGATGAACATCGCGTTGATGAGCAGCATCGGCGTTGTTGACCTTATAAAGCAGCTCACGAAGAAGGCGGTCGTCAGCATCACGATGCCGCCGAGAATGACCTTTTTGCGCCCGAGCTTCGACGAGATGATGCCAATCGGGACATAGCTGACTATCGCCGCCGCCTGGGCGATCATGAGTGTGAGGTTATAGTCCTTGTCGAGCACCGCCCCGGCGTAAACCGAGTACTTGCTCGTTATCGCGTTATACCCCATGAACCACAGAGCGACCGACAGGAGGATGAATATGAGCGAGCGCTTTTCGGCGGGCGTGAGCTTACGCGCGCCCTCTCCGGGGTTCTCCGGCTCCGGATCGAGTTTTGAGTTGATCTCGTCCGCCTCGGCGGCCCATTTCGGCTCTTTTACCGTGATGACGAACACGGCGAGCGCGGCGAGCATTATCCCGGCGCAGATACCGAAGAAGACCTTGTAGTCCATGAGGGCGTTCATCGTGGAGCCGGTCTTGAAGACGAGACCGAGCAGGAGCACGATGATCCCGCCTACGGCTCCCATCAGATTGATGATCGCGTTGGCTTTAGAGCGCAGCGGCTTAGGAGTGACGTCGGGCATGAGGGCGACGGCCGGCGAGCGGAACACGCCCATTGCGACGAGCAGACAGAGCAGCAGGACGATGAAGAATATCAGCGTGGCCGGCGATTCGGAGGTCTGCTGCCACGCGTAGGCGTTGCGGGCAGGCACCACGTAGTCGGTGTAGCCGGCGGAGGCGGTCTTCCCGTCCTCGCCGTACATTTCGATGGCGAGAAATTCCTCGCGCGAGATCAGTTCGGAGAGGTTTTTCCTGGTCCCGCTCGAAAAGACGTCTTTCAGCGCCTCGCCGAAGGACATGCCGTCGGTTTTTTCAACCCCCGGATCGGAGATCACGGGGTCGGAGTCGTATATCAGGGCAAGGGACGATTCGTATTTGTCCGGCGTGACGTCGGCGAGCTTCGTTCTCTGCATCCCGTCGACGACCGAGATGCCTACGAAAAGCACGGCGGCGACGAGCGTCCCGATTACGATAAACGGCGTTCGCTTGCCGCGTTTTGACGCGCTTCTGTCGGAGAGGGCGCCGAAGAACGGCAGAAGGAACAGCGCAAACACGTTGTCGAGCGCCATTATAACGCCGGACCACATCTGCGACATTCCGAACTTGTTTGTGAGGATCAGCGGTATGATATTGTCATACGCCTGCCAGAAAAGGCAGATGAGGAAAAACGCGAATCCGACGAAAAGCGTGCGTTTGTAATTCAGCTTCATGACTGTCTCCTGCCGGTTTTATTTTTTCTGAGCCGAGGCGAAGGTGTCTATTATGAGCTTCGTGTCGGCGAATCTCGCAGATGAATCCGACGCGCCGAAGGCGCCGACTACAAAGCGGGATCTTTCGCCTTCCCCGAGCGAAAACGACGCAAGGAGGGAGTTCTGCCCGCTTATCGATCCGGTCTTTATTCCGGTGGCGAGCGGCGAATAATATTCGCTGGATTCGTTGAGGATCTGGTTTTTGTTTGTCCACGTGGTGCTCTGTCCGCTGTAATAGCGCACCCGCTCGGAGTATATTCCGACGCAGTCTGCGATCGCCGGGCTCTTGAGGGCGTAATCCGCTATCAGAACGAGGTCGTTCGCCGTGGTATAGTGATCCTCTGTCGATATTCCGTATGGCTCCGAAAGGACCGTACCCTGGCAGCCGGCTTTGCGCGTCCACTCGTTGAGTCCCATCATGAACCGGTTGACCGCCTCGTCGGGGCTGAGCTCCGAGCCGCTGTCAAGCGAGATCCTGCGTCCCGCCTCGACGGCGACGACGTAGGCGCAGTCGCATCCCGAAGCGACGATCATCCCTTCGACGAGCATAGACATCTTAAGTTTCTGGCCTTTGTATATGTTTGCCCTGACGGTCCCCGACGGGACGACCGAAAGCGCCTCTTCCGTTATGGTTATCACCTCGTCACGGTCGATCACCGTGAGGGCGTAAAGCGCCGTCCAGACGCAGGTGATCGACGCGGGAAGAAGCGTTTTGTCCGTCCCTTTGCGGAAAACGAACTCACCCGTCTCAAGGTCGTACACGAACAGTGTCGGGCTCGTCAGACGCGAGGATATGCCTTCGCACAGCTTGGCGTAGTCCGGAGGCACGTACACGGGTTCCGCCGTGACTGTCGCCGAGTCCGTTCCGGAATCCGCCGTGTTGTCGGGCGTTTTGGAGTTGTTCCCGACGACCGCGCATTTGGCTATAAGAAGCGTGAGTATAAGCACGCTGAGCGCGAGCGCAACGTACTTCAGGCGCATACTGCCGGAGGGCGCGGAGTTATTATTTTTTTTACTGTTTTCAGTTGCCATTCTTTTGTCCGTATTTCGGTTTCGTTATGCTTTCGATATGCTTTTCCGCGCCGCGTCGATAACGCGCAGTATAACGGGACAGAGCACTACGTTGAGCACGAGCTCAGCGATGAAGTTTATCCCGGCCAGCCCGAGGAACGCGTACGCGACGACGTTCGAATAACCGCTTCCGGTCGCCCACGCGCTGACCGGTTCCATGAAGAAGAGGAAACAGGCTATGAGGAATAATCCGGTGTTGACGATCGGAGCCGCCACGGCCGAGGTGATGACGGCGAGCGTGCGGTTCTTTTTCTCAATGAGCCGGAAGATGAGCCCGGCGGCGAGGCCCGCCGCGGCGCCCTTTATAAGCACGGTGAATATGGTGGCGACCGGGTTTATCGTGAGGAACGCCGCCGCGTCGCCGGATATCAGGACGGCGAACCCGAAAACGAGTCCGAGCCACGCCCCGACGGGAGCCCCGCAGAGCGCCGCCCCGACGACGATCGGTACGAGCGTCGCCGAGACCGTGAACATTCCGAACAGTCTGATATTGCTCCCCACAAAGAACTGGAGCACAAATACGATCGCCGTAAAGATAGCCGCGAGGGTTATTTGCAGCGTCAGTTTTTTTCTTTTTTCTTTTTCCATGATTCTCCTTATCGCCGCTTGAAAAACAAGATGCGCCGGCCGTTTATTACGGCACGAGCCGTAAACTTTTTTCCGACATCTGAGCCGCGTCTGCATAATTATCTATCCTATTATATACGCCGGCGGCCTTTTTGTCAACAACGGGCGCTCTTTTTTGGCCGTTTCGCCGATTTTGCGCGTCCTGACGCCGTTTTCGCACGCCTGTACTTGACATGGCGCGGAAGTGCGGTTATAATATAAATTTGGAAAGGTATATTATGAAAGGGGGATTGCCGCCGTGAAACGTTCGGTTGTTGCCGCCTTGCTCGTATGCGCCGTGATGATTGCTTTTTGCTGTTCATGCGGAACGCAGAAACAGGACGGGTATATGACGAAGGACGACCTGATAAAGCTGGCCGATCTCGGGGTAAAAAACGGAGAACGTTTTGAAAAACTGCTGATGGACGAGACATCGGCGTACTTTTACGGTCTTGCCGCCTCCGCCGTGAGTTCGCTCAGACTTGCTGTCGAGAGGATCCTGTGGCTCAAGGGCGAGGGCGACGATTTCGCTTCGCTTTCCGAGGGAAGCGCCTACACCGACTGGGATGAGATCGCCGAGCTTTGTCTCGCGTCCCCTTATCCGTACTATTTCGAGGGGCTGATCCACGAGATACAGGGCGAGGGAGACGAGGCCTCCGAGTGTTATATCAGCGCGTCCGTCATGCCGAATTTCCCGGACGACGGGATGAGCTTTATGTACCTGCGCGATTTGACCGTGTCGGAACTTTATTCCCTGCGTGACGAGCTGAGGGATAAGGAAAACGCAATATACTGCAAATACAGGCCGGTGCTGTACGGCTATGAGAGAAACGAATACACCTATATGCCGGAATATCTCCGCGCCGACGCCCTCGAACTTCTTGAAGCCGAGAAGTATCCGGAGGCCGTAATCGCGGCGAGGTACGCCGTGAGGATGAACCCGACAGACGCCGGAAACTGGCTCGTCGCGATAACAGCCGCCGCCTACGCCGACGACGGGCTTCAGGCGGGGCGCTGGCTCGACGAGGGACTCAAATATTTCCCGGAGAACGAGGAGCTTCTGAATCTTCAGTCGTCGTTTTCCGACATGCTGAGCGGAGAGGGGGAATGACGGTATGAAAAAATCATTGTTGAAGAGCATTGTCGTTCTGCTAGTTCTCGTTCTCATAATTCCCGCGCTTCCGCCGGCTGTCCGCGTCGCCGCGGACGGCAAGCTCAAAGGCATAGATTACGACAGATTCACACAGAAAATATCCGAGCAGACGGGATCTTACGACGTCACTCTCACGGTCCACGACATGGATTTCAAGGGAAAGCTTTCGGGGACCGAAGGCCTGACCGTCGAAGAGATGAACGAGATCATACTGGCGCAGCTCAAGGCGATGGATCTCACGCTCGCCGAGGTCGAGATCCTGTCGACCCTGGGAGCCGATCTCGACGGAAAGGTCACCGTCGAGATGGGCAAAAAGCTTGCCCTCGCCCTGTCTGCCTACGTTCCCGTTCCGGGCCCCGGCGCGGGGACCGTCGCAAAGCAGCTTTTGTACGGCAATGCGACCGAGCAGGACGCTCAGCAGGACGTCGCCGTTTCGATAGCGAAGGACAGTCTCGAAAAAGCGGCGAAGGAAAGCCGCAAGAAAATCGCCATCGCGCATCTTAAGGCGGGAACGGTGCCAAAGCACGCCGCCGTCCGGCTCGGCATGGTCGGCTTTGCTCTCAGCTCCGTCGAGGCTGGCGTCGAGCTCGCGGACACCACTCAGTTTGACGAGTTCTGCCGGAAGATGGAGAAACAGTTTGAAAAGATCGGCGCGTTCTACGCGATATGCAGCCAGAAAATGAACGACAAGGTGGCGGCTAAAAACACCGGCCGCTGCCGCATAACGTTTGAAAACGCCGTAGCCGAAACGAAATGCGTTTTCCTCGGGGTCGACGGAGTGAGGCTGAAATACACCCTGAATGGGGAGCTCGTCAGAGAGGTTTCGTCCGAAGCGGACTACGATCCGTACGACAATTCGGGAAAATACGAGGGCGATCTCACACTGACCGTTGAGGGGCTCGACCTTGCGACTGATTTTGACGCCGTGTTCGCTGATAAAAGCGACATCTGGACGTACGGCCAGAGGATAAACGACTGGTGCCAGATACTGTATAAGTTCGAGGGGATGCCCAACGCCAGAAAAGACAACCTCGACAAGTTCATTTTTACGGTCAACAAGCCGACCGTCCTCAAAAGGACGCTCATCGGCCGCTTCACGGTGAACGTCACGTCCTGGAAAACAGGTACGGTCAAGCCGGGGCTGAGCGGAGCGTTCAACAACCGAGGGGATTCCACGGAGTTCAGGTTCGCCATGAATTTCGGTCAGGAAGTCAAGACCGATCAGATGGTTGAGCAGAACGG
>JAFZCF010000039.1 GCA_017552165.1 Clostridia bacterium | reverse complement strand
GAAAAGAACTCGAGGAGCGCGTGATCTTCAAAGTAAAGGACGACGACATCCCGGAAGAGCTCATAGTGCTCGAGCACAACGAGCCGAACTTCCGCCGCTATCGCGGAGGGATCAGGTCCTTCGTCGACGACAACAAAATTGCCCTTGAAATATACGACGCGGAAGGCAAACGTCAGTCTTGAAAACCCGGCACGGCGGCTTTCCCGCCGTGCTTTTTTGACGCCTTGAGCGCGTGAGCGTATGACATTTCCCCGAACCGGAGCCCGGCATGCCCGATATAATTGGTGATTTCATAAAAGAATACGGGCTGAAACTGGACGACGCGCAGCGGAGAGCGGCGTTTGCCGGCGACGGGCACGTCCTGCTCTCGGCTGTACCGGGGAGCGGAAAAACGACCGTCATGGTCGCCCGGCTCGGATATCTCGTAAGGGTACGCGCCGTGCCCGCCTCCTCCATACTCGCCGTGACCTATTCGGTCGCCGCGGCGAAGGAGATGAAGGACCGCTACGTCTCGATATTCGGCGACGACGGGATCGAGATAAGGACCATCCACGGCTTCTGCATGACCGTCATAAACGAGTACTGCAGGATGAAAAAGACCGATCCCTTCCGCCTCATGTCGGACGAGGAGGGGCAGAAAAATGTCGTCAGGAAGATCCTCACCGAGCACGGCGGCTATCCGACGGACAGCGATCTCAGCGAGACGATAAGCAAGCTCACGTACTGCGTCAATATGCTCCTCGGCGACGAGGAGATCAAAAAGAAGATATCCCTCGACGGGCGGGATTTTTACGAGATATACAGCGCCTACCGCGATTTCAAGCGCGAGGGGCGGCTGATGGACTACGACGATATGCTCCTCTTCGCATACACGGCGCTGATGCGTTATCCCGCCGTGCTGAAGGCGTGCACGTCAAAATATTCCCACGTCTGCGTCGACGAGGCGCAGGACACCTCCCGGCTCCAGCATCTTATAATCCGCAAGGCGGCGGAGCGTTCGGGAAATCTTTTCATGGTCGGCGACGAGGATCAGAGCATCTACGGCTTCCGCGCCGCGTATCCCGACGGGATGAACGAGTTTGAAAAGGTGTTTCCCGACGCCTCCACGATGTTCATAGAGCGGAATTACCGCTCGTCCGGCGCGATAGTCTCGGCGGCCGACGGGTTCATCTCGTCAAACGTCATGCGCCGCCCGAAAAAGATGTTCACCGACTCGCCGGAGGGCGAGCCGATCTCGGTCCTTAAGCTCGGAGATCTCCGTCTCCTCCCGCAGAAGATCGCCGAGATCGCCTGCACCCCCGAGGGCAGAAAGACCGCGGTACTTGCGCGGCTGAGCGATTCCCTGCTCCCCGTGGCCGACGCCCTTGAGGAAGCCGGCGTAAGGTTCGGGATGAGAGGCCGCGAGACGCTCTTTTTCAGCTCGTACGTCCTTTCGGACGTCAGGACGCTGATCTCTTTCGCCGCCGATCCCTACGACGGCGAGCTGTTTCTCAAAATATATTACAAGATATTCCCCGGGCTCTCGAGGTCCGACGCGGAGCGCGCCGCCGAGCGGCACGGGAGCCGCACGGTTCTCGACTGCCTCTCGCGGTCTCCCGAGCTCGGGAGCTGGCGCAGAGAGCGCGCCGAGCGCCTCGACGGGGTGATAAAAAGCGCGCCCCGCAGCGACATGTACAGAATGCTCGAGGCGCTCGTCTACGACGCCGGATATTTCGACTACGTGGCGGAGCGCGGCGCCGACGTCTCAAAGCTCCACGCCCTCCTCTCGATAGCCGACAGGCACCGGGACAGCCGCGATTTCTTCGACCGTCTCGGCGAGCTCGAAAAGATAATAAAAGACGGCTCGGAGCGCGACGGGATGGTGCTCTCGACTATCCACTCGGCAAAGGGCACGGAGTACGACAACGTAATCATCATCGACGCCCGCGACGGCATACTGCCGTCGGCCGCGAATCCCGGATTCGTCCACGGCGGCGACGAGGCCGCCCTCCTTGAGGAGGAACGGCGGCTGTTTTACGTCGGCGTGACCAGGGCGAGGAAAAAACTCACACTCGTGAGATGCGACAGGATCTTCGGCGAGCCGGCCGGAGGATACACGTTCATCGACGCGCTCATGTCGGGCCGCCCGGCGGGCGGCGCTCACGCCGCGCGGGACGCCGCGTTTTTAGTCCCGGCGGATCTCCGCGTCGGCACAAGGGTAAGGCACTCTGGCCTCGGGACCGGCACGGTGATATCGTCAAAGCCGGCCTTCGGGGATATACTCATAACGATAAGACTCGACGGCGGAAGGACGGTCACGGCGACCGCCCGCCCGCTTCTCGGCGAAGGAAAGCTGATCCTCCTCGGATCGGCGAGAAAGGATAACTGACTTTTTAACTCCATGTCGGAAATTACGGAAAACGAAAAACAGGCCGCAGGGGGCGCCGGCGCCTTCCTGTTCAGGCTGCTCGGCGGCTGCGTCATAGGAATAGGCGCCGTGCTCCCCGGCATAAGCGGCGGGGTCCTCGCCACGATATTCGGAATTTATAAGCCGCTCATCAGCGTTTTCGCCCACCCGAAAACGATTAAAAAATACTGGAAAGTCCTGCTCCCGGCGGCGATCGGGATAGCGATCGGCTTCCTCGGGCTGGCAAAGCTCGTTCAGATGCTTTTCCAGGCAAACGAAAATATTGCCGTGGCGTTTTTCGTCGGGCTCATAGCCGGCACTCTCCCGTCTCTCTGGAGGACGGCCGGCGAGCAGGGCGCAGAAGGCGAAAAGGCGCACCCCGCGCCCGACCTCGTCCGCATGGCGATCGCCTTCGCCGTCATACTCGCCGCGCTGATGTTCTTCCGCTTCGGGACGGGCGTCACCGTCGTACCCTCGGCGCCGTGGTTCGCTCTCTGCGGATTCCTGATGGCGCTGTGCATGATAGTACCCGGGGTGGCCGCCCCGACGATAATGCTTTTCCTCGGACTGTACGAGCCGCTCATGGGTCTGATTACTGGCGTCGTCTCCCACGCGCTCCGTTTCGTCACGGGAAAAGAGAGCTTTGCCGAGGCCTTCGCCGCGTCAAACTGGCTTTCCGTCGTTCTCTTCGCACTCGCCTTCATCGTGACCCTGCCGCTTTTGTCAAAGCCCGTCGATCTTCTCATCAGGAAGAAACCGGTCACGTTTTATCACATAATAGTCGGGATCGTCGCGGCGACGGTCATCCCCCTGCTCCCGTACGACGCAAAGAGCGCCGGGGAGCTCGCCGTCAGGATAGCGTGCATAGCGCTCGGCTTCGCCGTTTCGTTCGTCCTCGACATAGTCACACGCAAATTCGGTAAAAAAGATCAATGAAAAACACCCTTCTGATAGACGGCAACAGCGTGATGTTCAGCAGCTATTACGGCATGCCGCCGCTCATGACCCCGGACGGCAAAAACCTCAACGCCGTCGTCGGGACGCTGAACATCCTCATAAAATACATCAAAGCCCTCGAGCCCGACCACTGCGGAGTTGCGTTCGACCCTCACGGGGGCACCTTCCGCAACCGTGAATACAGCGAATACAAGGCAGGGCGTCAGAGAGCGCCGCAGGACCTGATCGAGCAGTTCCCGATAATCAAGGAATGCCTCGACGCCGTGGGCGTAAGGTCTTTCGAGATAAAGGATTTTGAAGCCGACGACGTGCTCGGGACGCTCGCGTCCCTCACGCCGGAGGGCTCTCACGCGTATATCGTGACGGGAGACCGCGACTCCTTTCAGCTCATAAGCGACAGGGTCACGGTGCTCTACAAGGGGCACAAGGGGATAGTGGAATACGACCCCGCCGCCTTTGCCGAGAAATATCCCGGGCTCACGCCCGAGAGCTTCGTATCGTACAAGGCCCTCCTCGGCGACACGAGCGACAATATACCCGGGGTGCGCGGCATAGGCGAAAAATCGGCGCTCGAGCTCATCGCCGCGTACGGGAGTCTCGACGGCGTTTACGAACATATAGACGAGATATCCGAAAAGAAAAAGGCGTGGGGGACAAAGCTCACGGAGGGGCGCGAGGACGCGTATTTCTCGCTCTTCCTGTCCCGTATCGTGAGGGACGCGCCGATAGAAGACGCCCTTTCGCTTTCTTCGTTCACCGGTCCCGACCTCGCCTCCGCCGAGCCGGTCCTCACCAAATACGGCATGGCAAAGGTGCTCGAAAACGTCAGGCAGATAAGCGCCGCCGCCCCCGAAAAGGCGCCGGAGAGCGAAAAGACCTACGTGCAGAGGGACGAGACGGATCTCCCTCCCTTCCGAGGGTCGGAGGCGCCCGTCGTCGCCCTTCACGGAGCGGTGGTCTTTGACGGGGAAAACGAGTATCTCGCCGACGAAAACGCGGTCGGCGCGCTGCTTTCCGACCCCGAAAAGACCGTCGCCGTTGCCGACGCGAAGGCGATGTACGCCGTGCGCCCGGATATACGCGCGACGCTGTGGGACGCGTCCGTCGCCGACTATATCTGCGACCCGAACGACTCGGATCACGGGATAAAGGCGTCGGCGTTCCGCAATCTCGGCGTTTCCCTGCCCGAGAATTTCGACGCGCCCGCCGTGCTTTTCGATCTGAAAAAAGTTCTAGACAGACGCATCTCCGAGACCGGACAGACGACGATCTTTGAAAAGATAGAGACCCCGCTCTGCCGCGTCCTCACCGGGATGGAGCAGGTCGGAATAAAGATCGACGTCCCCGGCCTGCGTGAGTTTTCCGAAGAACTCGGAAAACGCGAAGCGGTCCTCAGAGAAGAGGTCTGCGAGCTCGCCGGACGCGAATTCAACGTCAACTCGCCGAAGCAGCTCGCCGAGGTGCTTTACGACGAGTTGAAACTCCCGACGCCTAAGCGCGGCGCGGGAGGGCGCACGACGGACGCCGAGTCGCTCGAAGGGCTCTCTCCCTTTCACCCCATCGTTGACAAAATACTCGAATACAGAAAAATATCAAAGCTCCGCTCAACCTATACCGACGGGCTCATCGCCTACGCCGACGGGGACGCGCGGATACACACGACGTTCAATCAGAAGGTCGCCTCGACAGGCAGACTGTCGTCCTCCGACCCGAATCTGCAGAACATACCGATAAGGTCTGACCTCGGGCGCAGGATGAGAAAGTTTTTCATATCCCGCGACGACGGTCACGTACTCATCGACGCGGACTATTCCCAGATAGAGCTGAGAGTGCTCGCCGCGCTTTCGTCTGACGCCGCGATGACCGAATCGTTCCTCAGGGGAGAGGACATCCACCGCCGCACGGCGGCGTCGGTCTTCGGAGTTCCTCAGGAGCTCGTGACGCCCGATATGCGAAAAAAGGCGAAAACCGTCAATTTCGGCATTCTTTACGGAATGAGCGCTTTTTCCCTCGCCAAGGACCTCGGCGTCCCGCGCTACGAGGCGCAGGAATATATATCGAACTATCTCGCCGGATTCCCGGAAATAAGCGAATTTCTCAGCGAAACGATCGCGTTTGCCGACAAAAACGGCTACGTGACGACGCTCTTCGGGCGCCGCCGCCAGATCCCCGAACTGCGCTCTCCAAAAAAGACCGTGAGGGCGGCCGGCGAGAGGATAGCGCGGAACAGCCCGATACAGGGCACTGCGGCAGACATCATAAAGCTCGCCATGATAAACGTCAGCGAAAGACTTGAAAAAACGGGGCTCGACGCCCGGCTCGTCCTTCAGATACACGACGAACTCATAGTCGAATCCCGCACCGAAATCGCGGATGAGGTCGCCGGAATACTCAGAGAGGAAATGGAAAACGCAGTCGAGCTCGGCGTGCCGCTCACGGTCGAGACCGGGATCGGCAAAAGCTGGTTCGACTGTCACAACTGACCCGCTTGATTAAATGAAAAACAAAGTCCCGACGCACACGATAATAAGGATATCCGCCGCCGCGCTCGTTTTTGCCGCGCTCGTCGGCGCCCTTTACGCGTCGAAAGACTTTTCGGGAAGGGCGGCCGAGACCGAACCCGTCGTCTCCCTCCCGCCCGGCGTGTGCGGGCATGAGTTCGTGACCGGGAGCTATACCGCCCCGACCTGCACCGAGCCCGGCCGGCGCGTCCTCGTATGCCGGCTCTGCGGCGAAAGCACGACGGAAACAATCCCCGCGGCGGGGCACGACATGGAGGCGACGGTCATCCCTCCGACCTGCACGACGGGGGGCGTGACCGTGATATCGTGTAAAAAGTGCGGAGTCTCCGAGTTTACCGACAGGACGGAGCCGGTCAGCCACGAATTCGAGGAATCGGGCAAAACCGATCCGACGTGCAGCAAGCCGGGATATACCGTTTATACCTGCCGCCTTTGCGGAGCCGAACGGAAAGAGGAATACACCCCGCGTCTCTGGCACGCCTACACGGCGACGGCGACCGGCTCGGCGAGATCCCGCGGGGGAGAGGTCGACGCCGTCTGCACCCGCTGCGGCGCCACGGCAAAGCTGACGATAAAGGTCCCGTCCGGCCACACCGTCGGGGAGCTCACCGTGACTACGGCCCCGACCTGCTCCGACGAGGGCCTATACACGTTTTACTGCTCTCACTGCAAAAAGGAACAGAGCGGCAAAGTGGAGCCCGTCGATCACGTATATCTTTCGCGCACCTGCTACGTTCCGTATATCTGCATGTGGTGCGGCAATTTCGTCGGGCAGTCCATGGGGCACAGATACGGCGAGGGATTCTGGGTCTGGAAGGACGAGAACGACGAGGGGATAAAAAGATATCACTGCACGGTCTGCGGAGAAGACAGGGATTTCGAGATATGCCGCAGCTATCCCGAGGAGATAATCGACACGCCGATAATGCGGGCGCTCGAATATATCGGCTACGACGTTCAGGGGCTCATACGCGACGGCCTGCTGTTCTCCGCATACGGCGAAAACTGGCTGGCCAAGCAGTACAGGTCTAACGTTCTCTACTCCATCCCCATGAACGCCAGCCCGAGCGGGGCGAACACCGTCGCCGACAGCTCGACGGTGACCGGCCTTGCGCCAAACCTCGATTTGTTCAGGAAAAAAGGCCTCATCTGCGCCTCGTTCAACGCGTATTACCTTCTGAACTATCTCCCGAATATCGAGGGATACAACGTGAACAACCTGCAGAAGTGTTTTTCGTACTACACCTCGGGCGGGTATAATCTCAAAGCGGTAAAAACCTGGCAGCTCGCGCTGAAGCTCGGCACCGGCTCGCTTTACGGCAGACCGGTCGAGCTTATCGGCAAGAGCTTCGACGACGTAGACCGGGAAAAGCTCGCGCCGGGAGACATAATAATATTCAGATCCGGCAGCGGGACGCCGAACGCGCATTGCGCAATCTACGTAGCGACCTGGAAGGGCAAGGACTTCGTCGCACACTGCACGTACCCCCAGGGAGTAGACCTCACGACGGTCGAGGAGATCGGCGACCCGTGGAACAACGACCACGTCGGCGCTCAGGTGAGCGCGATATATCACATAAAAGTGACTGGAGACAAAAAATGACGGTACCGGAGCATTCAAAAAGGATTCTTGTTATCGGCGAGGTCTGCCGCGAAGCCGAGATCCCGGCTCTCACGCGGGACGGCCCCGGACGGCTCGTTTCCCGCGGGGAAGTCGAGACCGGCGCGGGCGGGGACGGCCTGAGCGCGGCGGTCGCTCTCGCCTGTTTCGGGTATGAGGCACTGCTCTGCTCCGTAATCGGCACCGACCCCGACGGGAAGACCGTATCCCGTCAGATCTCGGGCATCGACGTCCCGGGACGCGGAAAGTTCGATCCGAGGTTCGTGAGACAGGACGCGGCCTCCGGCACGCCGATGAGGATAATCCTTCCGAAAACCGAAAAATATCCCCCCGAAACGGTGCTCGTCCGTCCGGACGGCTACGAGATCACCCCGGAGGTGGTCGGGGACGCCTTCATGTGCTATCCCGAGATAACAGTCCTCTTGAACGGTGTGTCTCAGGTTGGCTACGGGATCATCTCCGAAAAGACGCAGAAACGGAGCTCGGCGCTCTTCGTCGCCGACTGCACCGACGCGCAGTCATTAAGAGCCCTCGGAAAATGCGACGTCCTTTCGCTGCCCGAGGAGCGCGTGACGGCGATAACGGGGATAGCGCTCAGCGATCAGAGCGGCTGTCTCAGGGCAGTTGCGCGGCTGTCGGAGCTTATTAAATCCGACTACGTGGTGCTGAGACTCCCGGAACGAGGCTTTTTCGTGAGCGACAGTTCGTTCTATTCGTTTATCCCGGCGTACGACATCCCGCCGGCCGACGCGAGGGCAAACGACGCGCTCTTCACCGCCATGTTCGTGCACTCGTATATAGAGAGCGAGGGGGATCTCAGAAGCTCCTGCGAGTACGGGGCGGCGGCCGTCGCCGCGTACGTGACGTCCGGCAGCGGAATGCTCCCGAACGACGCCGGTATCAGAAAGTTCGCTCAGCAAAACGGAATTAAATTGTGACTCAGCGTCATGGAGGAATAAATGAGTTATTCAAAAACCGAGGGTACCTTCGTATCCACAGACGGCAAAAACACCGTCAGATACTACGTTTACACGCCGGAAAACGCCGCCCCGAAGGGCGTATTTCAGATAAGCCACGGGATGGTCGAGCATATCGGGAGATATGAGACCGAGGGATTTATCCCCCGCATGGTCGATATGGGCTTCGTAGTGTGCGGAAACGACCATATAGGCCACGGCAAGACCGCGCCGACGGACCGCGATCTCGGTGTCATCGACGACTACCGCGATCTCGCCGACGATCTCCACATACTTCACGACATAATGAAAAAAACCTATCCGTCCCTGCCCTATTTCCTTTTCGGGCACAGCATGGGCTCATTCGTCGCGCGTACTTTCATCGCCAAATACGACGACATAGACGGCTGCATCCTCAGCGGGACGACGGACGGCGGCCAGCCGCTCGGCGCCGGCATAGCGCTCGCGAGCTTCCTCTGCCTTTTCGGAAAGAAAAACCGCAGCAAGCTCATAACCGGCATCTCCTTCGGGAGCAACAACAAGAGATTCGAGTCCGAGGGTTCGCCCACGTCCTGGCTTTCCTCCGATCCCGGAGTGCGCGAGCGCAAGGCGGAGGACAAATTCTCGAACTTCTCGTTCAGCGTGTGCGGCT
>JAFZCF010000038.1 GCA_017552165.1 Clostridia bacterium | reverse complement strand
TGCGGCCTCTTCGGCTGCGGGCTCTTCTTTCGGCTCTTCCTCTGCCTTTTCGGCGCAGTTATAGATGCAGGTGCTGCAGTCGCCGTCAAGGTCGTCGTTTTCCAGACACTCGAAATCACACGTGAAATCGTCGTCGTCGATTAGGTCGGAATTCTTTTTGAATTTATCAAGAAGGATCTTGACAACGACGCAGATTCCGGCGATGATCCCTACCAAAAGGAAAATTTTGAGAAGAATGTCAAGCGTCCTGTTTTCGGATTTTCTGAAGAACATGAGATAATACCCCCTAATTTTATTTGCTTTATTATACCACGAACGGTCGGAAAACGCAACCCGGTTGTAAAGTTTTTTTGCACGGCCCGCCGGAGCGGGCGCCCCGCTTGATTTTATAACTCCGATATGGTAAAATACTGCCGTCACGTTCACCGCGAAAGGACATGCCATGCGACTCACGTTTTTTGATAAAAAGCTTTTTGTTTTCGTTCTTGCGATATTGATACTCGTATTCCCGGCGCTTACGGCGTCGGCGGAAACCCTGACCGACGGCGTATCGATACTTAACCCGAAACAGAACATCCACGGGATCGGATACGAATGGGACAACCCGCACGACGTCCTCACGCTGACGAACCTCAGCATAGACACCGACGACGACTTCGGTCTCAAGGTCCCCGACGGGGCTACCGTCATACTGAACGGCGTCAACAGGATAAGCGCTAAGGTCGCCGCCCTCTATATCGGCGGTAGAGTCACGATAAAGGGAGACGGCCGGCTGATACTGAACGGCGGGGAGTACGGCGTTTTCTGCAACTCATCGGACAAACGCACCAAGCTCTCGATAATCTCGGGCGTTTACGAGATATCCGCCGGGAAAAGCGGCTTTTATTCCGCGGTTGAAAAAATTTCCGTATCCGGCAAAGCCGAAATAACCGTTTCCGGCGGAAAATATTCGTTCGAGACGCTTGACCTTGAAATAACGAACGGCGCCACGGTTAACGCCGTCGGGCAGATAAGCGCGTCGGCGTCGTGCCTCATCAGCGCGGTCAACCTGAACGTTACGGCGCCCGACCGCGCCGTGGTGTCCCCTTCCCTTGTGATCGAGCGCGTCTCCGTCGACGCGGGGGATAACCACGATACCGAATACGTTTCCCAGTCAAAGCTCATAACGGTCTCCGAGTGGAAATACGTCAGGACGAGCGTCATTTTCGGGGACGGAGTTCCCGCGTACGTCGATCTCATCGCGGCCCTCGGAGCCGCGGCGCTGGCGGCCCTTGCGATAGTTCTTCCCATAGTGATACGCAAGCGGAAGCTCAGACGTATAGAAGAGGCGAGAAAATCCGGCTGAGTTTCCGGAAAAATGTGATTTTCGCCGAAAAATCAAAAAAATCCGCCTCGCCCCTTGAAAAAACCGGGCGGACGTGATATAATAATTGGTTGGAAAAACCAACTCACATCGATAAGGAGATTTTCATCATGTCAGTTAAAGTTGCAATCAACGGTTTCGGCCGCATCGGACGCCTCGCCTTCCGTCAGATGTTCAACGCAGAGGGCTACGAGATAGTCGCCATCAACGACCTCACCAGCCCCAAGATGCTCGCGCATCTTCTCAAGTACGACACCGCTCAGGGACCGTACTGCGGAAAAATCGGCGACGGACTCCACTCCGTCGACTACACCGACGATTCCATCATCGTTGACGGAAAGGAAATAAAGATCTACGCCTGCAAAGACGCGAACGACTGCCCGTGGGCTGCCCACAAGGTCGACGTCGTCCTCGAATGCACCGGCTTCTACACCTCGAAAGAGAAGTCGATGGCCCACATCAACGCGGGCGCACGCAAAGTCGTCATTTCCGCTCCCGCCGGCAAGGACCTCAAAACCATCGTTTACAACGTAAACCACAAAACGCTCGAAGCGGACGATCAGATCATTTCCGCCGCTTCCTGCACCACCAACTGCCTCGCTCCGATGGCTCAGGCGCTCAACAACGCGTATCCCGTCGTTTCGGGCATCATGACGACCGTTCACGCCTACACGGGCGACCAGATGATCCTCGACGGCCCCCACAGAAAAGGCGATCTCCGCCGCTCCAGAGCCGGCGCTCAGAACATAGTTCCCAACTCCACCGGCGCCGCCAAGGCGATCGGCCTCGTCATCCCCGAGCTCAACGGCAAGCTCATCGGCTCCGCCCAGAGAGTCCCTACCTGCACCGGCTCCACGACGATCCTCGTGGCCGTAGTCAAGGGCAAGGACATCACCGTTGATTCCATCAACGAAGCGATGAAGGCCGCCTCGAACGAGTCCTTCGGCTACAATGAAGACCTGATCGTGTCCAAGGATATCGTCGGCACCACCTACGGTTCGATCTTCGATTCCACGCAGACGATGTGCGTCCCGACGGGCGACGGCGATACGGAAGTCCAGGTCGTGT
>JAFZCF010000037.1 GCA_017552165.1 Clostridia bacterium | reverse complement strand
GACGCCCGAGCCGTTGAGCAGCAGCGAGAAGAGGACCTTTGACGTTGCGACTATCCCGTGTCCGTCGTCGTCGGAGACGGTATTTATGTCGCCGTCAAGATTCTGATTGAACGGCCTGGCGATCTCATAGAGACGTTCTATCGTCCAGTCGTGTTTTCTCACCAGTTCGTAAAGATCGTACCCGGTATCAACGTTTGCGTACAGATCTTTGTTGTAAATGAAACAGTAGATCTTGTTGTAGTGTGAAAGACTGAAATCGCCCGTCGCGGCGAACTGGATATCCCTGATTTTGAAGGTGCTGTTTCCCTGGGTATTCCACCACGGGGCGGAGAGATCGACGTTCGGGAGAACGTCCCATCCGATTATATGCTCGAGGACAGAGCCGATCCACTCCTCGTAGCACATCGAAAGATCGAAGCTCGAATCGCCGGATGAAACGAGCGTCGTGAGGGTCGTGCTCGGGATGGCGACACCCTCGACGTTTATTTTGCACTTGTATTCCTCTTCTATCCTGCGGTTGCGCCTGTATATCGCCTCGTCGACGCGCGAAAGGTCCTCGTCGTACTCGACGTCGAGCGTCGCCTTTGAATAACCCGATCCCTCGGCGTAATTGAGGATGTTCAGGGTAAACCCCTCCTCGTTGAGTTTTTTCGGGAAAACCGGACCGGAATCTGTCGTGTCGCTGCTGACGGGGGCGACTGCGCCCGTGCACGCGGCGGCCGTCAGTATCATGACAAGAGCGGCGAATATGCTTGTAAGCTTCAGGAAACGCTTTTTCATGTATTTCCTCCTTTGCGATCTTATCGCGAATTCAAAAGAGCGACGGATGCCGTCGCTCCGTATTTTATCATTTTTTTGCCTGTCGGTCAACCGCTCTGAAAAGCGAGTTTATACTAATTTGTTGTCAAACTTCCTACTGCTCAGAGCACGTCCACGGCAAATACGCGAAACTCCTCGCAGCCCCAGGTGGTCTTAGGCGCAAATATCACCTTCCTGACCTTCTTTCCGATACTGTGGAAAACAAGACGGCGTCTGTTGTCAGTCACCGATGCCGCGGTGAAAAGCTCGCCTCCTTCGCCCTCGCAGATAAGATCATAATCCCGCACGAGGGTTTTCGGGAGCTTGTACTTGTCCTCCCTTAGGGGATAGTTGCTCGGCATATTGTGATATCCGCGCGTCAGCTCGCTGTCGAATACCAGCCGGACGCTCCCGACGTCCACCGGCGCGTCGTATTCAAAGACTATCCTGTCTCCCGAATGCCCCGCCCAGTAGTTTTTATCGCCGCCTAAGGACCTGTCGACTCCGTTTCTCACTATATCCGCGTTCGTTTTCGCCGACGCCGTGAGCGGCGAGAGCTCTCTTTCGTGATAAGGGATGTAGCAGTCGTCGAGCATAAGCTCGCGGCGAAGCTCACCGACGTCGATATTTCTGAGCGAAGCGCCGCTTTTAACGGCGAGCGCCACGCCCGTCCCGAGCGCCTGACCGCAAAGGCAGCAGGTCGCCATCACGCGCGAGCTGCTCATCGCGGTGTGCGTCACGCTGATATTCCGCCCGGCAAAGCCGAGATTGGCAATATTCTTAGAGTACAGCGCTCTCCACGGTATCCCCCACGGGGTCGGCGCGGGATGGTGTATCGTCGGATATCCGCCGCGGTACCAGAAGCCCTCGGGGAAATGATCGTCCATCGTCCAGCCGCCGTAGGCGACGATATCGTCGAAATGCCCTCCCGAGCCGACGTCGTTCTGATTGACGATATAATCGCCGACGTACCGTCTGCTCTCGCGTTTGCCGGGAAGGAATCCGATCCAGTCGAGCACCCAGTTGTCCGCACCGTGATCGCCGTGATTTTTTACGTGATCCCACACACCGTACGATATCCTGAGAAGCTCGTGCCGCAGATCGTCCGTGTCGTGTATGCTGTCCCTGTCTCCGCCGATCTCAATCCACCAGTAGTTCGTCCCGATGTGATGCTCCCTTAAAGGGATATCGTCATCGGACGTGAACCTGTACGCCCATTCAGGCGGGATGAATTTCTGTTTTCTGTCGGTCTCGCGTATCTGGAACATACAGGAAAGCCCCATCGTCTTGCGGTCTGCTTTTTCGGGAGCTATCGACTCGCCGAACTCCGAGCGCGCTTCCCTTCCGATGCGGAACTCCGCGCCGGTGAGCGGCGCGAGAACCGAGTCGCCGGAACAGTCGGCAAACAGCGCCGCCGAGACGGTGTGATACGTCTCGGAGGTCATCTGCCAGCCGCGCACGGAGACTATCCTGTCGCCGTCCATCTCCACGCTCTGACACGTCGTGTTGAGGAGGAGG
>JAFZCF010000036.1 GCA_017552165.1 Clostridia bacterium | reverse complement strand
TGTAGGCACGACGACGTCGTCCGCCGCGGAAGACCGTCGAATCACGCGGTCTACGGCGAGGCCGAGGCGCTGCTCGCGGGAGATTCGCTCCTTACGCTCGCATTCGGGATAATCGCCCGGACGGAATGCTGCGGCAAAACCGCGGCCGAGGCCGTCGACGCGCTCTCGTCGCTCGCCGGAGCCGACGGCATGGCCGGAGGACAGAGCGCCGACCTGACGTTCTCCGCGCAGGAGGACGTCTCCTACGCCGATTTTATCGAAATGAACGAGATGAAGACCGGATGTCTCATCCGCGCCGCCTGCATCCTCGGGGCGCTGTCGGCGGGATTTCACAAAGGCAGCGAAGAGTACGAAACCGCCGACGGGTTCGGAAAAGCCGTTGGCCTCGCGTTCCAGATAGAAGACGATCTGATCGACGAGGGCGGGGACGGCCGCTCGTTCCTCAGCTACCTGAGCCGTGAGGACGCCGCCCTTATGATCTACGGCCTCACCGCGGAGGCGAAGAGCCGTCTGCCCGAGGGCGCGTCCCTTCTGCGGCAGTTTGCCGACGGGCTGGCACGGAGAAAAAAATGAGCCGGCTCGACACCGAGATATTCTCCCGCGGGCTCGCTGCGTCGAGATCATCGGCCGCCGCTATGATAAAGAACGGGCAGGTGACGGTAAACGGCGCCGGGGCTTCGAAGGCGTCGCTCGACGTGGGTCCCGACGACGTGATCGAGGTGTCCCGGGGAGACGTCGGAAAATACGTCAGCCGCGGCGGGCTGAAACTCGAGGCCATCCTCGACGAAACGGGGATCGACCCGTCGGGCTGTATCTGCTGCGACATCGGGTCGTCCACCGGCGGCTTCACCGACTGTCTGCTCAAACGCGGGGCGGCGGCTGTCT
Organism: Clostridia bacterium; assembly: GCA_017552165.1. The sequence goes on along the minus strand of JAFZCF010000036.1, from coordinate 14,035 downwards.
ACGCGATAGATTCGGGAAAAGACCAGCTCCACCCCTCCCTGAGAAACGACAAAAGAGTGACCGTTATGGAGGAGACGAACGCCCGCCTGCTCGACGGATCTTTCCTTCCGAAAAAGGCCGACGTCGTCACGATGGACGTTTCGTTCATCTCCCAGACGCTTATATTCCCCGCCGTGACGGGTATGCTGAAAGAAGGCGGATATCTGCTTTCGCTCATAAAGCCTCAGTTTGAGGCGGGACGGGAAAACGTCGGAAAAGGCGGCATAGTAAAGGACCCCGCCGCGCGCGCAAAGACCGTCCGCGGCGTCACGGAAAGCGCGGAAGCGCACGGGCTCGCGCCCGTAAAGATAATCGAATCGCCGATCAGAGGAGGCGACGGAAACGTCGAATACCTCGCGGCTTTTGTAAAAAAACAACCTGAAGGGAGTGAAAAACAGTCATGACTTCAGAAAGAACGGGAGAGCGCACCGCCGAGATTGTGACCGCGGCGGGCAGGGATCCCGGGCTCGAATATACTCTCAGGACGGCCGCGCTGTTCCGGGAGCACGGATACAAGGTCCATATTCCTTACGTAAAAACCGAATTGCCCGAATGGGTATCGGCGGAGCCCTGCCGTAGGCCCGAGGTCGAGGTCGTCCTCGGTGGCGACGGCTCTATCATGAGGGCTTCGCATTTCGCGTCGCGCGCGGGATGCCCGATCCTCGGCATAAACACCGGGCACATCGGATTTCTGTCCGAGATATCGGTCGACGAGACGGACAGGATCGCGGACTATTTCGACGGGAACTATTCGATAGAGGAGCGCCGAATGCTCCAGGTATATCAGTTCAGGAACGGCAATCTCGTCGGAAGGCCGTCCTCAGCCCTCAACGACGCCGTCATAACCCACGGCAGGACGGCGAAAATACTCGACCTCGAGGTCAGCTGTTCCGGCGTCACGCTCGGGAAATTCAGAGCCGACGGATACATCGTCTCCACCCCGACGGGGTCGACCGCGTATTCGCTGTCGGCAGGAGGACCCGTCGTCGATCCGGAGCTCAGAGGGATATGCCTCACGGCGATCTGTCCTCACTCGCTCGGCGCGAGGCCGGTCGTGGTCCCCGACAACCGCGAGATAGAGGTAAAATATCTCGGCCACGGAGGCATCGTCTCGCTCTCCGTCGACGGGAGCGACACCGCTCAGCTCGAGCCGGGCGACTCTGTCAGGATATCCCTTTCGTCCGACGTGACGAAGTTCATACGTCTCGGAAACAAAGATAAAAAGAGCTTTTACACGCGCCTCCGCGACAAAATGTCCGGCGCGTGACGGAGAATCGCGATATGACTAAAAAAGAACGTCAGGAACTCATTCTGCGGCTCGTCGGCAAATATGAGATCAGAACTCAGGAGGAGCTTATTTCCCGCCTCGCCGAGGCCGGCTGCGACGCCACGCAGGCGACGGTCTCGAGAGACGTGAGAGAGCTCAAAATGGTAAAGCGGCACGGAGACGAAAACAGCCGTTATACCGTGCCGTCGGCGACTGTCGACGAGATCGGCCCTAAATACCGCAATATACTGCGCGACGCCGTTATATCGGCCGACTGCTCGTCCGTTTTCTGCGTGCTCAAGACCTATTCGGGCATGGCGAACGCGGCGGCCGCGGCCGTCGACGGGCTCGGCTTTCCCGAGATACTCGGCACCATCGCCGGCGACGACACGATCTTCGTCATGTTCAGAAATGCCGGTGACGCAGCGGCGTTTGCCCGGAAGATAATCGCGCTCGACATCTGACGGAGACGGGTATGCTGAGATCAATCCACATCGAAAACTTCGCCGTCATACGTGAATGCGATATCGATTTTCCGCAGGGCTTCAGCGTCATAACGGGCGAGACCGGCGCGGGCAAATCCGTCCTCATCGACTCGGTATCGGCCGTGCTCGGCGGCAAACAGAAAAAAGAAATAATACGCACGGGATGCGAAAAAGCGTCTGTCAGCGCCGTTCTTTCGGACGTCGGGGACGTTATTCCCGAGGATTCCGAGATCTCCCCCGACGAAAACGGGGAGATATACGTCGTGAGGACGATAGACGTCCAGGGGCGCTCGCAGTCGAGGATTAACGGCCGCGGCGTGTCCCTCGCCGCCCACCGCGCGGCGCTCTCGGGGACCATATCCATACACGGTCAGAACGACAGTCTGTCGCTGCTTTCCGACCTGTCCCACCTTAATTACGTCGACGGCTTCGCGGGATGCCGCGATCTGCTTCTTAAATACCGCGAAAAGTATTCCGAGACGGTTTCCCTGCGCCGCCGGATCGAGGATCTGAAAAAAGGCGAAAAGGAAAAGGTCCGCCTCGCCGAGCTTCTTCGGCTTCAGCTCGACGACATAAACGGAGCGCGGCTGAAACCCGGCGAGGAGGAATCGCTCAACGAGCGGCTCCTCAAACTCAAAAACGCCGAGAAGATAAGCAAGCACGCGAACTTTATAGTCCGCACCCTCTACAAAAGCGAAAAGGGCGTCCCGGCGTACGAGCTGGTCAAGCGCGCCGCCGCGTCCGTCGAGGCGATAAGCGAATATTTTCCCGAGCCCGAAAAATACGCCGACATGCTCACAAAGCTCTCGTACGGTCTCGAAGAGGTCGCCCTCGTCGCCGAGGATCTGTGCTCCGATTTCGGGGAGGACCCCGAGCGCGAGCTCGACGCGGTCCAGACGCGCCTCGACAGGATAGACAAGCTCAAGAGGAAATACGGCGACAGCGTGGACGAAATACTCCGCTACCGCGACGAAACGGAACAAAAGCTGAAGGAACTCGAGAGCTCCGAGGAGATCATCGGGGCGCTTTCCGAAAAGCTCGCGTCATCCGAGCGCGAGGCGATATCGCTCGGAGAAGAGCTCACCCGCGTACGCCGCGAGGCGGGCGAAAAAATAGAGTCGGCAATCCTCTCCGAGCTCGAATATCTCGAAATGCCCCGCGCCCGATTCAGGGTGTCGGTCAAAAAGCTGTTCGACGAGAGCGGCGCGCCGGAGCTCACCCCGAACGGAACCGACCGCGTCAGCTTTATGTTCTCAGCAAACACGGGCGAGGAGCTAAGGCCGCTCTCTGAGGTCGCCTCGGGAGGCGAGCTTTCGAGAGTCATGCTCGCCCTCAGGACGATTTCGACCGTCGCGGGCGGGGAAACGCTCGTGTTCGACGAGATTGACACGGGCGTCTCCGGTAGAACGTCGCACAAGATAGGGATAAGACTCAAGCGCCTCTCCCGCGCGGGAGGGACCCAGGTGATATGCGTCACCCACTCGGCGCAGATAGCCGCCGAGGCCGACGCCCATTATCTCATCAAAAAAACGGAAAAGGACGGAAGGACCGAAACGTCCGTCACTCTGCTCGACAGGCAAGGCAGGATAAACGAGCTTTCCCGCATCATGGGAGGCGTTAATATTACCGAAAAAATCAGGCAGTCCGCGGAAGAAATGCTGTCGAACGCCGGAAAAAACGAGGAATTATAAAATGAAAACCAAAGAAATCAAGCCATTTGACACACTTAAACAACCCGAAAAACCCCGCCCGATACTCTTTCCGGTTGAGCTCGGCGGCAGCGCGGCGTTCCTCGCGCCCGTCGGCGGAAAAATAACCAAAGTCAACTGCGAAAATCTCGAACCGCCGTATCTCATCCTCGCGAACCACGCGTCGTTCGTCGATTTCCCGCTCGTCGTGAAGGCGATATTCCCGAAAAGGACGAACTGGGTGATCTCGATAGAGGAATTCAACGGCAGAGAATGGCTCATGCGCGGGATAGGCGGCATTTACAAGCGCAAGTTCACCTCCGACATAAGGGTGGTCCGGCACATGCTGACGGTCCTGCGCAAACGCAAAGGCATAGTCACGATGTATCCCGAGGCGCGCTTTTCCCTCGCCGGAATAAACGAGCGGCTTGACGACGCGCTCGGAAAGTTCGTCAAGACGGCGCGCTGCCCCGTTGTCATTTTCCTCGCACACGGCAATTTCCTGAGATCTCCGCAGTGGAACAAGCACCCCGTCCGTTCCGTAAAGATCGACGCGACGATGACTCAGATCGTGACCGCAGAGGAGGCGGCAACCCTGCCCGCCGCCGAGATACAGAAACGCATCGAGGAGGCGCTCGTATACGACGACTACGCCTGGCAGGCCGAGAACAACATCCGCATAAAATCGAAAAAACGCGCCCACAACATCCACAGGATACTCTATCAGTGCCCCGTCTGCGGAGAAGAGTTCACGACCGACAGCGACGGGACCAGGATATGGTGCAACTCGTGCTTTGCCGAATGGGAAATGGACGAGCTCGGCAAGCTCCACCGCAAAGACGGCGGCGAGGACGTCTTTACTCACGTCCCCGACTGGTACAGATGGGAGCGCGAAAACGTGTACAAAGAGGTTCGCGAAGGCCGCTATCACTTTGAGGACACGGTCCGTCTCGAAGAGCTCGTAAACTGTCAGAAAGCCGGTTTCGTCACCCTCGGCAACGTCACGCTGACGCACGACAGGAACGGTTTCACGATGCACGGAAAGCTCGACGACGGAACGGACTTCGATTTCCACCGCACCGTCCGCTCCATGTATTCGTGCCACATCGAATACAACTTCAAGGAGCGCGGCGACGCCATCGACCTCGCGACGCTCGACAAGACCTACTTCGTCTTCCCCCAGACGGCGCACAACGTCCTGACGAAGATCCATTTCGCCACCGAAGCGCTCTACGACGTCGTGACGGCGGAGGAAAAAGCCGCAAAAGAGGCGGAAAACAAACTCAAAGAACAATCATAACAAAAAATCACTTACAGGTATTTAGATGGGCAAACTGGTTGTTGGTAAAAACGACCTTGAAACGCTGTATCCCGATATTGCCAGAGAATGGGATTATGAGAAAAACGGAGACTTAACTCCCGGAAAGGTCAGCGCAAGTTATAGACAAAAAGTGTGGTGGATTTGTCCGAAAGGTCATTCGTACGACATGGCTGTCGGCAATCGGACAAATCAGAAGCAAAAATGTCCCTACTGCTCCAACAAACGGATCTTAAAAGGGTACAACGATTTAGAAACCCTTTTCCCAGACGTAGCCAAAACGTGGGATTATGAAAAAAACGGCAACTTATTACCGTCTATGGTGACGCCGAGAACCAACAAAAAAGTGTTTTGGATTTGTCCGAATAATCACTCTTATCCGGCCACGGTTGCTTGGAGAACGAACAAGGATCATCCGACCGCATGTCCGTATTGCAGCCACAATAAAGTTTTGAGCGGGTTCAACGATTTTGCCACCATTTGTCCCGATAAAGTTAAATACTGGGATTATGAAAAGAACGGGGCACTAAAGCCCAACGAAATAACAGCCCACAATGGCGCATACATTTTTTGGAAATGCCCGTATTGCGGTTATTCCTGGCGTACAAAAGTGTTGACTTTCTCTTACGGAAATGGCTGCCCGAAATGCAAATCCCGCAGGCAGACTTCTTTCCCTGAACAGGCGGTTTTCTTTTACATTAAAAAACTATTCCCTGACGCAATCAGCAGATATAAGTTTGAAAACACTTCTTCTTTGGAATTTGATGTCTTCATTCCGAAGACAAAAATCGCCATAGAGTACGACGGGTGGACCTGGCATCACAATAACTCATCAACGAATAGAGAAGAGAAAAAATACCGCTTCTGCGCCGAAAAAGGGATATACCTGATAAAGGTTAAGGAATACAGTCCGAAAGGAGTCCGGCCGGTTTCCCGATTGTGCAACGAAGCCTACTACGTGGATGCAAAAAACATCGTGACGCTGAACGACGCGCTTCAAAACATCATTGACAGGCTCGATGAAACAACGTTACTGAATATGTGGTTGAGACCTCCGTCACATAATAAAATTCACAGCGACGTCGTCGTGGATATCAATCGGGACAGACAATTCATACTCGATTCGTATTACGGATGTGATGTTGAAAACTCTTTGTTTGAACGGTATCCAAACATAGTCACCTACTGGGATTATGAAAAAAACATTATTTCTCCAACCCAAATTTCATTTTCATCTACTGTCATAGTTTGGTGGAAATGCGCAGATTGCGGTGTCTCGTTTCAAAAGCCGGTCAATGAAGTTGTGCATAAGGGGCTAAATCCTTTATACTTTTGTCGCAATTGCGCAATGAAAAGGCACTATGACGCGGTAAGAGTATCGAAATACATACCAGTAACAGCAACCGACAAGGATGGCAATACGATAACTTTTGACAGTTTGACATCTGCAATGAACTACTGCATTTCTGCCGGTTTAGTTTCCGGAAAAACAGACCGCAGAAAACCCAGCGGAATATGTAACTGTCTGAAAGGAAAACAAAAAACCGCCTATGGGTTCAGTTGGAAATATAAAGACTCCTGAGAGTGGCACTGACCGCCATTTTCGCCGGGATTGACAATCCCGAAAAAAAGTTGTATAATATTGATTTGATTTTAATTCTTTTAACACAAAGGAAGTGATTTGTCTTAATGGACGGAGATCCCGGTAACGGAACCATACCGATACCATTGCCGGACCCCGCGGCGGGAACACCCGACGGCGGGATCACGGCGCTGCTTATAATTCTGTTTATCTTTCTGATCATCGCGGGGGCGTTTTTCGCCGCCGCCGAGTCGGCTTTTGCCGCGATGAACAGAGTCAAGGTCAAAAGCAAGGCCGAGGACGGCGACAGGCGTGCGAAAAAAGTCATGCTTATCGACGCGAATTTCGAGCGCGCCATAACCGCGCTTCTTATCGGCAACAATATAACCCATATAGCCGCCGGCTCGGTCGCCGCGCTCGTCGCGGTCCGCGCCTACGGCAGCTCCGGAATCGTCGGGACCCTGACGACGCTCGTCTCCACCGCCGTCGTCTTTATGTTCAGCGAAATGATACCGAAGAGCGCGGCAAACGACCGCGCGGACAGTCTATGCCTGTCGTTCGCATCCCCGACGATATTCTTCATGCGGCTTTTCAGGCCGCTCACCTTCCTGTTTCTCAAGCTTTCGGGGCTCGTGACCAAACTGTTCGGCAAGCCGGACGCGCCCTCGTATACCGAGGATGAGATACAGGATATAATCGACACGGCCGAGGAGGAGGGCGTCGTCGACGAAGAGCAGAGCGACCTCATAAGGAGTGCGCTCGTATTTTCCGAGACCGAGGTCTCGGAGATAATGACCATGCCGGACGACATAGTCTCGGCAGATCTCTCGCTCGGCCCGGACGAAATGCTCGGGCTGCTCAAAGAAACCAACCACTCCCGCATCCCGGTATGCGAAAGCGACGGGAACGGCGATAAAAAATACGTCGGCCTGCTCAACGTAAGGACGTATTTCAGAGAACTGCGCCGCGCCGGCTCGCCCGAAAAACTCGACGTGCGCGGCATAATCACGCCTGTCACCTTCGTCCCCGACGACACGCCGGTCGACAAGCTGCTCCGCGACATGCAGAAAAGCAAGACGTATCTCACCCTCGTGACTGACCACGAGGACGGCTCCGTCTGCGGGCTCGTCACGATAGAAGACCTGCTCGAGGAGCTCGTCGGCGAGATATGGGACGAGGACGAGGAGGTCGACGAGAGCTTCATCAAGCTCGGCGGGAACTATTTCCGCGCCGTTCCGACCCTCACCTGCGGCGACGCCTTCGGGCGGTTCGGCTACGTATGCAAAAACCGCGAGGACGCGAGAAAGACACTCCGTCAGCTGTATTTCGAGAACGTCGAAAACCCGGACGGCGAGGAGGAGAGCTTCATTTACCGCGGACGCATCAGCATATCCGCGGAGGACGTTTCGGAGGACGGCGAACCCGCGTATATCGTCATCCACCCGCTCGACGACGACGAGATAAGCGAACTGCTCGCCTCGGCGCAAAAGGAGGCCGAAGATGAGTGACGGCGTTCTTATCGGCATTATTTTCGTGCTGTGCGTCCTGTCAGCCGGCTTTTCCGCGTCGGAGATGACATTCAACTCAGCCAACAAGATCCGTCTCAAGGGAGCGGCGGAGGACGGCAAGCCCTTTGCCTCGCTCGCCGACAGGATCTCCGAAAACTTCGGATCCGCTCTCTGCGCGATACTGATAGGCAACAATCTCGCAAATATCGGGGCCTCGACGTGCGCGACGATGCTCCTCATCGGCTGGCTCGGGAACAGCGCCGGCGAGGGCTTCGCGACCTTCGTCTCGACCGTCTCCCTGACGCTCATCGTCCTCGTATTCTGCGAGATAATCCCGAAGGTCATAGCGAAACAGCACGCGGACACGCTCGTTTACCGCTTTGCCCTCCCGGTCAGGATCGTGACGGGTATCCTTTATCCCGTCGTATTCCTCGTCATGCTGATAATAAAACTCCTCTCAAAACTGTGGGGCAAGGATCAGAGCGAGGAGGAGCCGACCGTCACCGAGGACGAGCTCTCGATGATAATCGAGACCGCCGAGGAAGAGGGAGTCATCGACGAGAACAAGAACGAGCTTCTCCAGTCCACGCTGACCTTCCACGATACGATAGTACGCGAGATAATGACCCCGCGCACCGAGCTGACGACGATATTCCTCGACGACCCGGAGGACGCGGAAAAAACGATTGAGGAATCCGCCTATTCGCGCATTCCCGTCTGCGGAGAGGACATCGACGACATAGTCGGCATCCTTCTGCTCAAAAGATATTACAAAGAGGTATCCGATGAGCCGCTCACCCGCGAAAAGCTCGAGGGTATGCTCATAAAGCCGCTCTTTATTCACAAGACGATGCGCCTGCCCGTCGCGCTCGACAAAATGCGCAGGACCAAGACCCATATAGCCATCGTCATAGACGAGTTCGGCGGTACTCTCGGCGCCGTCACCGTCGAGGACATCCTCGAGGAGCTCGTCGGAGATATATGGGACGAGAACGAGGAGATCACCGTCGACGTCGAAGAAAAGAGCGAAAACGTCTTTGACGTCAGCGGAGACATGAACATAAGCGATTTCTTTGACGCCGTCGACGTCGATCCCGGCGACGACTTTGAGAGCGAATACACCACGGTCGGCGGATGGGCGACGGAAATGCTCAACGCCGAGCCGGAGTTGAACGCTTCGTTTACTTTCAAATCGCTGAAAATAACTGTGACCGGCATGGACGATATGTGCGTCAGCTCCGTCCGCGCCGAAAAGACCGAACAGCCGGACGAGGAGGAAAAGATATGATGAATAAACGGTTTTTCCGCCCGGCGGATATCATCCTGCCGAAAAAGGTGACGTCCTCCTGGCCGGTGATCGCCTGCGATCAGTTTACCTCCGACCCGGATTACTGGCGCCGGCTCGACGGCCTCGTCGGGGACGAGCCCTCGACGCTGCGCCTGATACTCCCCGAGGCGTTCCTTTCCGAGGCCGGGGAGAGGATACCCGTCATCAGGGAAACCATGGCGGAATATCTCGGATCTGACTTTTTCGCGACGTACCCCGACGCGATGATCTTTGTCGAGCGCACTCTGCCGTCCGGAAAGGTGCGGCGGGGCGTGGTCGGCGCAGTCGATCTCGGAGAGTATCCGGACGGCCTCCTCAGGCCGACCGAGGAGACGGTACCCGAGAGGGTGCCGCCCAGGGCGGCGATACGCCGGGGCGCGCCGGTGGATCTGCCGCATATCATGCTTTTCACAAACTCGACGCGCGCCGTGCCGGATGAGGTCACGGGCCCCGTGGTCTACGACGTCGATCTGCCGGGAGGCGGAGGGCACGTGCGCGGGAGTCTCATGTCCGACGGGGCGAAGGCGCGTTTCACGGCGGAGATTGCGCCGGATGAAAACGGCGTCTCGCTGATCGTCGGCGACGGGAATCATTCCCTCGCCGCCGCCAAGTCCGCCGGTGTGTCGTACGCGCTCGCCGAGGTGGTCTCGCTGAACGACGAAGCCATAGTATTCGAGCCGATATACAGGGTCGTAAAAAACGTCCGTTACGACGCTCTGCTGTCCCTCATCCCGAAGGGCGGGGACGGAAACGCCGTTTCACTGATATGCGGGGACAGGCGCGAAGAATTTTATTCTCCCGGGCTTCCCGTCTCGTTTGTTGACAGTATCCTGTCCGAATATTTGAGGATATGCCCGGAGTCGTCCGTCGATTATATCCACGGGCTCGACGAGCTCATATCGCTCGCGTCGGACGGCAAAAACGCCGGATTCGTTTTCGGCGGCATCGACAAAAAGAGTCTCTTTCCGTGGGTATCGGAGCACGGCGTTCTGCCGAGAAAAGCCTTCTCCATGGGGAGCGCGTTTGAAAAACGTTATTATATGGAGCTCATGCGTTCGCGCTGACGGCTCCGGTAATATATTATCAGAACAGAGGGTAAAACAATGGCAAACTCAACACTCGTTATAATGGCGGCCGGAATGGGATCCCGTTTCGGCGGAATAAAACAGCTCGAACCCGTCGGCTCGCACGGCGAGGTCCTCCTCGACTACTCTGTCTACGACGCGCTCCGCGCCGGATTTGACAAGGTCGTCTTCATCATCAAGCACGAGATCGAAAAGGATTTCAGGGAAATCTGCGGCGACAGGATCTCCCGTCACGTGGAGACCGCCTACGCATTCCAGAGCATACCGACATTCCGCAAAAAGCCGCTTGGAACGGGCGACGCCGTGCTCTCGGCGAGAAACGTCGTCGACACGCCGTTCGCAATTCTCAACGCTGACGACTTTTACGGCGCCGAGGCCTTTTCGCTTATCCACAACAGTCTTTCCCTTCCCGATTATTCGATGGTCGCCTACGACCTGTTCAACACTCTTTCGGACAACGGCGGCGTGTCGCGCGGGGTGTGCAAAATCGAAAACGGCTTCCTGACCGGGATAACCGAGACGCACGGAATAGAAAAGACCTCTCCGTTCCCCAAGAACACGCCGGTCTCCATGAACCTCTGGGGGCTCAAACCGGATATTTTCGACATCCTCGACGACGGGATCGTAAAATTCCTGCAGACGGCTCCCGACATCAGAAAGAACGAGTATCTCATCCCGACGGTCATCGGCGAGCTCGCCACGTCCGGCCAGCGCCGCGTCGTGGCTCTCAGGACCTCCGCCGTGTGGTTCGGCATGACCTACCGCGAGGACAAGGCGCTCGTCTGCGAAAACATCAGAAAGCTGACGGAAGCCGGAGTATATCCCGAGAGTCTCTGGGACTGAACGATAATATCCGAATCCGTTCCGCAATCGTGCGTTCATCACGTCTTTTTGTCTGCAGGATTGCGGAACTGTTTGTAATCAAGCCCGAATCGGCAACCTCGGAGGGTCAACAATGAAAAAAGCTGCGATCATATTAATTTTGGTCTTAACGGCGCTGTTTGTCCTCGCGTCGTGCTCGGAAGCCGGCGAAGATGACACCGACCGCACGCCGAAAGTGAAAACAGAGGGAGAAGAAACGGTGTTCGTACTGAAATCTCTGACGTCGGAAACCGCGGTCACGCTCCGTGACGGCAAGCCGTTCATAACCTCGCTCAGGACCGAAAGCGGAACGGAGACCGTCAAAGCTCCGACCGAATGTTCCCTTCCCGACCTCGGCGCGGACTATTCCTGGACCTACCGGGATTACAAAGATTATGACGACGGGAAAGGCGGCCGAGGCTTTTCTCTCAGATTCACCTGCGAGCAGCTTGCCCTCACCTATCATTGGAATATCGTCGCCCGCCCGGAGTCTCCGGGACCGTTTGAGTTTTTCGGAGAGATCATAAACGAAGGCACGGTCACGCACGAGCTTGCCCCGGGCGCGTTCTTTACGGCGTCGGTGGCGGGGGACAAAATCCCGACGGCCTGGACGTTCAGCAAGGAAAGCGGAGTCGCCGAGGGATACACTTTGTACTGGACCGTGTCTGACCCCAACGGTGTGTCTTTCACCGGAAAAGGGATAAAGACCCGCAAGCTCTCAAACGGCGTTTCGGCACACGCGGCAAACAGCATTGAGAGCGGCTGGAACTTAAACGGCAGTATCCCGATGATGTATCTCGATTTCGAAACGCACGGGATATATTTCGCTCTCGAATGGACTAACGGCCGTATAGACGCTACAGGCAAGGAAAACGGCGGCGCTTCCCTTTCCGTCCATATCGGGGACTTTTCCGTAAAGGACGGCGCGACGGTTTACGACTTCACGACTCAGCTGCCCCCGAAATGCACATTCCGGGTACCGTCGGTCTACCTCGGCGCATATGACGGTGATGTGGACGACGGGTCAAACGTTTTCAAGCGCTGGTTTCTCAGATACAAAGCCCCGTCAAACGTTTACGATAACGAATGCGAACCGCTCGTACAGGGCGACCTTCAGATGATCAGCGCCGACGCCGTTCGCTGGGGAATGGAATCCATAAAATGGGACATCGCCTGGTGGAACGAGGACGGAAGCTGGTTCAAATTCGGTCCTCTGGACGTACGCAATCCGGATTATCTTTACTGGGTGAATCTTGAAGGCGCGTCAAACATACCCGAATATACGGAAAAACTCAGGGAAAACGGCGTCTCCATGACCGCTTACGTGCTTCTCCGCGATCATATGGTCGACGATCCGAATGAGCCGTCGTCAAAGGGCGAGGGAGGACATCCCGAATGGTTCGGAGTTACGAGCAGCAACGGCAAAGGCGCCGACCTCGGAAACGCGGACTGCGTGGCTTTCTATCAGAATTATCTGCAGAAATTTTTCGCGTCGAACGGAATAACGACCTGGCGCTCGGACTTTGAACCCATCATCTCAACGGGCAAAAACGGAGTCAAGGAAAACCGTCACGGCGCCACGGGAAGCACCGACGTCTCGTACTGGTGCACCGTGGGATTCGGCGAGCTCGTCGACTACCTCACGGCAAACCTGCCCGGATTCAGATATGAATCCTGCAGCGAAGGCGGCTCGATGAAGGATTTTTACACAATGACGAAGGCGTCCGTCGTCAACTGTGACGACTCCGGGGACTATATGTCTCTCCACATGTCATTCTACGACGCGTCCTACTGCATACACCCGGCGCAGATACAGCTCCCGACGGTCACGGGCAGCTTCGTTCAGGGAACCGACCGCAGCACGTCTGCGTCGTACGATTACGTATACGGCCTGCGCTGCAGCCTTGTCGGCGGCGTGATGCTGAACTATCACGGAGAACAGAATAACGAGCACGAAACGTACTGGCCGTACTATCTCAATCTGTACAAAGACGTCATGCGTCCTCTTATCAGGAACGGCAATCTGTATCACATCCTCCCGAGACCGGACGGCGTGCACTGGGACGGACTCGAATACTATGATCCGGATTCAAACGCAGAAATAACCGGCATGGTCCTGCTCTGGAAGCCGAGCAACAGGGACGGGGCGCATAAAACCGTCACCCTGCGCGGCCTAGACCCCGACGCGAGCTACAGACTTACGTTCGAGGACAGAAAAGAACAGAACGCGACCTATACCGGCGCGCAGCTTATGAACGAAGGGCTGACCGTCACCATCGAGGGCGATTTCGGCTCCGAGATGATATGGATCTCAAGGGCGTAAGACGCCCGTTTCGGCCGGCACTTGACAAAAATCGCGTTTTGATATATAATAACGTTCTAGACAGGTTAACTGCATCTGCCCATTTCCGGAGGAAAAAGAGTTGGCTTCGCGTTTAAGATTCGACGGAAAGGAATATACGAAACGGTTTGACGAAGACGAACGCCGCGCATATCTCGGCGAGTGTCTCTGCGCCGCGACCGGGCTGCTGTTTTTCGTGCCCCTCGCCTCGGCGCCGGATTCCGAATACGGCAAATTCTGGGCGAACCAGGGGCTGATAACTCTCATTATTGAGGTGCTGTGCCTTATAGTCGGGCTTATTTCAAAACTGCTCTGCTGGCTTTTGTCGCTCATCCCGGTGATAGGCGTCGCCTTTAACGTGATTCACGTCATAATAGTGATCGCCCTGTGGCTCGTTGCTTTGTTTTACGTCGCATACGGCATATACTTCGTGGCGAAACGCAGAGCGAAAAACCTCCCCTTCTTCGGTTATATGAGATTCATAAAATAAAATCCGAAAGCCGCCCTCGGGCGGCTTTTTCGTTTCCCGGTGCC
>JAFZCF010000035.1 GCA_017552165.1 Clostridia bacterium | reverse complement strand
AGCTGCAATCGTTCCTGAAAAATTCGAGACTTTTTTCAATGAGTACCTGCACGGAATCGGCACCGGCCGGAGAGGGTATTTCAACAACATCCGTACCCGTTTGGGAATTAGACGCTTCATTTTTCCCGGAATTTCCACAGGATACCGATACTAAAAGCAGCACAATTACCATCGCAAAACATAATATTCGTTTCATCTGAGTTTTCTCCTTATATAAAGATATAAAAGTTTTTAATACAACTTTGCTCCTGCCGGAATGTGGGGATCGACCTGGAGTAAATGCAATTTCTCCTCCTCGCCCTCTTTGTGTACCGCGGAGATCAGCATTCCGCAGCTTTCTATTCCCATCATCGCTCTCGGCGGCAGGTTCACTATCGCGATACACGTCTTGCCGATGAGCTGTTCCGGCTCGTAGAACGCATGGATACCGCTTAAAATGGTGCGGTCCGTTCCCGTTCCGTCGTCAAGAGTGAATTTCAAAAGTTTCTTGGATTTCGGTACTGCTTCACACGCAAGTACCTTCACCGCACGGAAATCGCTCTTTGAAAACGTCTCAAAATCAACCGTATCTGCAAACAACGGCTCGATCTGTACGTTCGAAAAGTCGGGTTTTTGTGCCGAAATCATCGGTGCGCCCTCAATAACAGGCGTCTTTGCAACAGCTTCAGACGACTCTGCTTCTTCGGATCTCTCTTCCTTTTTACCGTCCGCGGATTTCATCGTCGGGAACAGTAAAACGTCTCTTATCGCCTGAGAATCCGTCAGCAGCATACACATACGGTCTATCCCGAATCCTATTCCGCCCGTAGGAGGCATACCTATCTCAAGCGCGTTCAAAAAGTCTTCGTCAGTGTGGTTCGCCTCTTCGTCGCCCTGCCTCAGCAATTCCTCCTGCGCGGCAAAACGCTCCCGCTGATCTATCGGGTCGTTAAGCTCGGAATAAGCGTTCGCCATCTCCCATCCGTTCATGAAAAACTCAAATCTCTCAACGTAATCCGGATTACCGGGTTTCTTCTTTGTGAGCGGCGATATCTCTATCGGGTGATCCGTTACAAACGTCGGCTGAATGAGCTTGTCCTCAACGAATTCTTCAAAAAACAGACTGAGTATGTCGCCCTTTTTATGCCTTTCCTCAAATTCGACCTTGTGCTCACGCGCCGCGTTCCGCGCCTCTTCAAGCGTTGTTATCTTGTCAAAATCGACCCCGGAATATTTCCTGACCGCTTCCGTCATCGTTATCCTTTCAAACGGTTTCCCGAGATCCATCTCTATCCCGTTATAAACGATCTTCGTCGTCCCTAAAACTTCATTCGCCACGTATCTGTACATATTTTCCGTCAGATCCATCATCCCGTGATAATCCGTATAAGCCTGATACAGCTCCATCAAAGTAAACTCGGGATTGTGGCGCGTATCGAGTCCCTCGTTGCGGAAAACTCTGCCGATCTCGTAAACTCTGTCAAGTCCGCCCACTATGAGCCTCTTGAGATACAGTTCAAGCGATATCCTCAATTTCAGATCTTCGTTCAACGCGTTAAAATGTGTTTCGAACGGCCTCGCGGACGCACCTCCCGCGTTTGCTACGAGCATCGGAGTCTCGACCTCCATAAACCCTTCGCCGTCAAGGTATTTTCTTATCGCTCTGATGATCTTCGACCTCTTTATGAACGTTTCCTTTACTTCGGGATTTATTATAAGGTCGACGTATCTTTGACGGTATCTCGCGTCTCTGTCGGTAAGACCGTGCCATTTTTCAGGCAGCGGACGCAGCGATTTCGTCAAAAGCTCGATCTTTTTCGCGTGTACCGATATCTCTCCGGTCTGCGTCTTGAAAACGT
>JAFZCF010000034.1 GCA_017552165.1 Clostridia bacterium | reverse complement strand
CGGCGGTGTACCCAGCAGCCGAACGACAGCCCGACGGCAAAGCTCGCCGGATGTCTTCCCGCGTATTCTACCGAAACTCCCATAACGGAGCGCGTTCCGCCGACGCCGCCCGGCCCTATCCCGAGAGAGTTCAGACCTTCCTCGAGCTTTTCTTCAAGTTCCGCGGCGAGGGGATTTTCGTTTCTGACGCCGATATCCCTGAGAAGCGCTTTTTTTGAAAGCTTTGCCGCGACGTCCGCCGAGCCGCCGAATCCGACTCCTATATAAAGCGGCGGACAGGCGTTGGCGCCGTATTTTGCCACTCGGTCGAGAATAAATTTTATCGCCGCGTCCATTCCTTCAAGCGGCGGGAAGACCTCCGCCGCGCCGGGAAGGGAACAGCCGCCCCCTGCCATATAAATATAAAGGGTCAAATCGTCCCGTCCGGGCATCAGTTCGATATCGATCCCCGGGACGTTCGTTCCCATGTTGTTTCCGGTGTTGCCGTTCCCGAATAACTCAACGCAATTCGGACGGAGAGGCGCTTTTTCCGTTGCGACGAGAACCGCGTCACGCAGAGACGCGTTCAGCGCCCCGATGCAGGGGAAACGCGTCCCGACCCGGGCGAAAAACTGTATAAGGCCTGTATCCTGGCAGAGCGGAACGCCGAGACGGCCGGCCTCTGCGGCGTTTTTCAGCATCGCGTCGTAAAAAGAGCACGCGAGCGCGTTGTCGCCGTGTTTCCGTTCATTTTCTTTCATCTCGTTGAGCCGGGACAGAACGTCGTCCGGAAGATGGGACGCAGAGTATCTGATTGCGCTTGATATTATCCCGGTCAGCTTTTCCTTTTCCGTCATGCGGCCTCCGTGATCGTTTGCTTTTTCTGCAGTATTTTACCATTTTAACGGAGCGATGTCAACAGAAAAACCGCGGTTTCAACGTGAAACCGCGGCTTTTATGACGTTTAATGTCAGATTCCGAAGGTGTCCTTCAGATATCCTCGGCTTATTTCGATCGCCTCGATAGTCGGGATATCCGGCGAGCCGTCCTGCTCGACTATGAGATATTCCGCGCCTATTTCGTCGCACGCTTTGATGATCTTTGCAAAGTCGTTGCGTCCGCGTCCGAGGGGAGCAAATTCAAATCCCGCGTCGGCCTGCGACTGCGGTTTTACCGCCTTGCCGTCCTTGTCGATTAGAGCATAGACCGGTCCGGCTGCGAGATTCCTGCAGTTGAAATCCTTCAGGTGTACCACGTTTATCCTGTCGCCGTATTTCCTGATGTACGCGGCGGGGTCGTATCCGCCGTAGTTGATCCAGCATACGTCGGGCTGGGGATTTACGTATCCCTTGAAATCGCGCATCATAACGTCGTAGCGGACCTCGCCGCCCGCGTCGATGAATTCGAAATCATGGTTGTGGTAAAGGATCTCCATACCGTATTTCGCGGCGCGTTCGGCGACTTTTTTGACTCTGCCGAGATAATCGGTCCACGCGGCGTTCGGAGGGAGATTATCGCCGTTTGCCCACGGGATGACGATATACTTTATGCCGATCGTTTTGAGAAACTCAAACGGCGCGCTGTCTTCGGTCTCAAACGCCTCAAAACCCGAATGGGTGGAGATGCTCTTCAGCCCGAGCTCGTCGAGCATGTCTTTGAGTTCTTCGGCGGAATGTCCGTAGTAACCGGCGAATTCGACGTATTCATAGCCCATATCGCGGATTTTGCGGAGCGTTCCGAAGAAGTTTTTGTCGAGATCGTTACGTACGCTGTAGAGCTGTACGCCGACTTTGAACTGTTTCATGTATCTTCCTCTCAGATTTTCGGGATGACAATCTTGACTTCTTTTTTAGCCTTTGCGGAACGAGCGATTCCGTCTATTATAGCCTGGTTATAAAGAATCTGGCTGGACGGGACGGGAGCGGGCGTGCCGTTCTTGATAGCGTCGAGGAAGGTGCGGATCTTGAGGTAGAAGAGGTCCTCATCCTGCGGGAGAATCGGCAGGACAGTTTCAGTCTGAAGTCCCGCAACCTCTGTATAGAGAGTCATCGGGCCGCCGACGGTGCCGTTCCAGCAGTCGGTGGAAGGAATGCGGAGGCTTCCCTTGGTTCCCATGATTATCGTGTCGCCCATCGTGTCGAGGTTCATCGCCCACGCAGTACGGAAGTCGACGACGACTCCGCCCTCGAGACGGATGAAGCCGGCAGCGAAATCGTCAACGCCGAAGGCTTGCGCATATTCGGGATGATCGGGATAATATGCCGGATCCTTGCCGAAGAAATCGGACGTATAACCGCTGACCGTGAGGGGCTTCGGGTTTCCAATTGCGTTGAGGACCATATCGAGCGCGTAGCAGCCGATGTCGCCGAGAGCGCCGACTCCGCCGGTTTCTTTTGCAATGAAGGAGGTGCCGAACGGCGTCGGGATGCCGCGGCGGCGGCCGCCGCCTATCGTGATATAATAAACCTTTCCGAGCGCTCCGGACTTGACAATGCGCTTAATTTCCTGCATGTTTGCGTCCATACGGGGCTGGAATCCGATCGAAAGGAGCTTGCCGCTCTCTTTCTCGGCGCGGCAAACCTCAACGGCCTCGTCGAGCGTGACGGTGAACGGCTTTTCGAGAAGGACGTTAACGCCTTTTTTGAGCGCGTAGATCGTCGGCTCCGCGTGCTGACGGTTATAGGTACATACCGAGACAGCGTCGAGTTTAAGCGATTTGTCGTCGAGCATTTCCTTGTGCGACGGATAGAATTTTACACCGGAGAAGTCAAAACCGTTTTTCTCGGCTTCTTCCTTCCAGTCGGCGAAAAACTTTTCCGCTTTGCCCGGGATGAGGTCCGCTGCTGCCACGAACTCAACGTCGGGCTGACGCAGATACGACGCCATGTGTGCGCCGGCGATCCAGCCGGTACCGATTATGCCGACACGGAGCTTTCTCGAGGCGTCGACGGTTGTTTTTTCCTGGTTTTCCTTGTAAGCGTCAAGGCTTTTGTTTGTTCCCATGGTATCCTCCTGAAGAGAGTATATTTATCCGCTGATAGTTTACCATAAATCCGCCGCAAAGTCAAGATAAAAATGACTCCGTGCGCTGTGCTTTGCGCAGTTTGAGATTGACAACGAAAACGTTCGGTGATATAATAAAATGGGTTTTGTTCGGGAGGTCAACAATGAGAATCGTAATAAAGGTCGGGACGTCGACGATCGCACACGCGACCGGCAGACTTAATATAAGAAATGTAGAAAAGCTTTGCCGCGTGCTCAGCGATCTGAAAAACGCGGGACACGAGGTCCTGCTCGTTTCCTCTGGCGCAATCGGAATGGGCGTCGGCAAACTGTCCCTGCCGGGGCGGCCGGATGATATGCCGACAAAACAGGCTGCCGCCGCCGTCGGTCAGTGCGAACTCATGTACGTTTACGACCGCCTTTTCTCCGAGTATAATCATACGGTCGCGCAGGTACTGCTGACCGGAGACGACGTTTCGGACGAACACCGGAGAAAAAATATACAGAACACCCTGTTCAGGCTTCTTGAACTCGGCGCTCTGCCCGTAATAAACGAAAACGATACGGTCGCCACGTACGAAATGAACGTTATAGGCGAAAACGACACCCTTGCGGCCATAGTTGCCGAGACCGTAGGAGCCGAACTTCTCGTTATCCTCTCCGATATAGACGGGCTTTACACGTCGGATCCGCACCGGGATCCCGACGCAAAGCTTATTCCGTACGTTCCGGAGATAACGGATGAAATAAGACAAATGACCGGCGGAAGCGGAAGCTCTCTCGGCACCGGCGGGATGGTCACAAAGATAAAAGCGGCGGAAATTGCGACCCGCGTCGGATGCGACGTCGTGATCGCGAGGGGCGACGAGCCGTCGCTGCTGTACGGCATCATAGACGGCGAGAACATAGGGACGAGATTCGGAGCTGAAAATGACAACAATCGAAACGCTTAAATCTGCGAAAAAAGCGGCTGAGATCCTGCGGGTTTCATCTGTCGAAACGCGCCGCGCCGCGCTTTTAAAAATGGCTGACGCCATTGAGGAGTCGGCGGAATACATACTGTCCGTCAACAAAGAAGACGTCGCCGGAGCGAGGGGAAAACTTTCCGGCGTGATGCTCGACCGTCTCGAACTGAGCGATAAGCGTATTTCCGGGATGGCAAGCGGCATACGCGCCGTTGCGGAGCTTCCGGACCCGCTCGGAAGGGTAATCGAACAAAGGACGCTTTACAATGGGCTGGAGCTCAAAAAAATATCTGTGCCGCTCGGCGTGGTCGCAATCATTTACGAATCGCGGCCAAACGTTACGTCGGACGCCGCGGCGCTGTGCGTGATGAGCGGGAACGCTTGCGTGCTCAGAAGCGGGAGTGACGCCTTCGGGACTTCGCGCACGATCACACAGGTCATGAGAAATGCGCTCGAAACCGCGGGCCTTTCTCCGGACTGCGTATGCACTGTCCCTGATCCGTCGAGAGAAAGCGCCAACGAACTGATGACGGCGGCGGGGCTTGTCGATCTTCTCATCCCGAGGGGAGGGAAGGGACTTATCCGCGCCTGCGTCGAGAACGCCAAGGTTCCGTGTATAGAGACAGGAACGGGAATATGCCACGTGTATGTTGACGGGGGCGCTGATCTTAAAAAGGCGCTTGACATAATCGAAAACGCAAAAACGAGCCGCCCTTCGGTCTGCAACGCCGCCGAGGTATGTCTAGTTCACAGAGACATAGCCGAAACATTTCTGCCCGAGCTTGAAAAAAGACTTTGCGGAGCTTCCGCGCCCCATCATGTCACTCTCGTTGCCGACGCAGAGGCGGCGGAGCATCTGACAGATTGCGTTCCGGCGGGAGAATACGATTTCGATACGGAATTTCTCGACTACAAGCTTGCCGTCGGCATTGTCGGTGACGTCGAGGACGCCTGCCGCCACATTGAAAAGCATTCGACTCATCACAGCGACGCGATAGTCACGGAGGACGCCGCGGCGGCGGATTATTTCACGTCGCACGTTGACAGCGCGGCTGTGTACGTAAACGCTTCAACAAGATTCACCGACGGAGGGGAGTTCGGCCTGGGCTGTGAAATGGGAATATCAACTCAGAAACTTCACGCGCGCGGACCGATGGGTCTCAACGAACTTACGTCGTATAAATACGTGGTTACTGGAAACGGACAGATAAGATGAAACTCGAAGGATTGAAAATAGGATTCATCGGTGCCGGCAATATGGGAGGAGCTCTCGCCGGTTCCGTAATTAAAAAGACCGGCGGCGAGGCGGTTTACGTTTGCCGCACAACGCCGGAAAGGAGCGCCGAATCCGCGGCGAAGCTCGGATGCCGCGCCGCGTCCGCCGAGGAAATCTGCGAAACGTGCGGTCTGATTTTTCTTGGTGTCAAGCCGCAGGGACTGAGCGCGCTTTCCGACAAAATCTCTCCGATACTTAAAAAAAGAAATGACGAGTTCGTTCTTGTCAGCATGGCGGCAGGTGTTACGCTCGAGACGCTCTGCGGTATGTTCGGGGATAACGCGAAAATTATCAGGATAATGCCCAATCTTCCGGTTTCGACCGGTGACGGCGCGGTGCTTTTCTGCGGCAACCGGAACGTGACCGACGAGGACGGAAAAGCGTTTTTCGAGATACTCGCAAACGCGGGCGAAATCATACCGCTCAGTGAGAAACTTTTCGACGCCGGCACGGCGATATCCGGCTGTGGTCCCGCTTTCATTTATATGTGTATAGACGCGCTTTCGGAGGGCGGCGTAAGGTGCGGCCTGACGAAAGAGACTGCGCTCAGGCTTGCCGCGCTGACTGTGAGCGGTTCCGCTACGTCGACGATCAAGAGCGGGAGACACCCGGGGGAGCTCCGCGACGACGTATGCTCTCCCGCCGGATCTACAGTCGCGGGAGTAGCCGTTCTTGAGGAACGTGCATTCCGCGCGGCGGTTTCCGACGCGGTCGTCGCTTCCTTCAGCCGCACGAAAGAGCTCGGAAAAAAAGATTGACCGTAAATTCTTCAACGTCAAACGAGCAAAAAATCAAAACAATTTGATCCGCTGATCCGCCGCGCCTGCCGCGGCGGAAATTTTTTTCGAAAGAATCAAAAAAGCTCTTGACAAACCGTATCCGGATGAGTAAAATAAGCGGGCTTGCGCCGGAGGCGCGGCCGCGGGGGCGGCCGGGCGGACGGGGAAAGCGAACGGACGCCGGGACTAGGGGGGGAGAACCCCGGGTCGGCGAGGAAAAAGAGCGGGAAAAGGAAATAAAAATTTTTTATTTTTTGAAAAAAACCGCTTGACACGCGGACGCGTCCGTGGTATAATAAAAATCCCGCCGCGAAAAAACGGCCG
>JAFZCF010000033.1 GCA_017552165.1 Clostridia bacterium | reverse complement strand
TCGTTTATCAGCATTTTTATTCCGCGCTCGCTGCTGACTACGCGCTTTCCCGCGTTAACCGGCCAGGACAGGAAGAACTTCCCTCCCCTGTACGAAAAGAGATATCTGCAGCAGGACATGTCCGCTCCGCTCTCGACGCACGCCTCGTAGAGCGTTTTGAGATAATCGCGGTGAAGGTAATCGTCGCTGTCGACGAAAGCGATATAATCCCCCCGCGCCTGCCTGACTCCGAAATTCCTGGCGTCGCTGAGCCCGCCGTTTTCCTTGTTGAAAATCCTGAATCTCTGATCCTTCTCCGCAAATTCTGCGGCGATCTCCATGCTCCCGTCGGGCGTGCCGTCGTTGACGAGTATGACCTCGAAATCCGTGAAGGACTGATTTCTTATCGACTCAAGGCATTTGAATATGAACTTCTCGACGTTGTATATGGGAACGATGACCGATATGGGAACGTTCAATCAGCTTTCCTCCGTTTTGTCGGCGGCGTGCCTTTTCTTTTTGAGCCCCGCAAAGGGAGCCGTCAGCACGATAGTGCCGTAATAAGTTATCGTGCGCCATATAAGTATCGCGGATTTCATCGTCTGGGGAACGAAATACGCGCTGAAAAACACGCTGAAGCAGTACTCAGTCACGCCCGACGCGCCGGGGAGCGGGACGAGCCCCGAGACCATGCTTACGAAGGCCTCGGCGCACAGCATATCAAAAACTCCGTAGCTCACCCCGAACGCGCGGGAAATGCAGTACGGCACGAGAAAATACGACGTCATCTGTATAAACGTCACGACGTACGCTTTTATCATAAGGGGCGCGTTCCCCATCAGTTTCTTGTTATTGTCGTGGAACGACGAGAGGATCTCGCTTATCTTCTGCTTTTTGCCCTCGACATCCTTTATCAACCGCATCTTTCCGCCGAGATCGCAGAAGAAAAAGGCGATCTTCGTCGTCAGGGTCTGATTGAACGCCGCGAGGAACAGGACCGCGATCATGCCGATCTGCGCAGCGAACCCGGCAATCGACAGGACCCACATGGCGGGGTTCATGAACTGAGACAGGAACCGGAAGCGCGTCGCCACGGCGACAACGCAGTACGCACAGAGCGTGAACTGCCACACGAGGAATTTCTGTATCAGGGTCGACGTGCCGCTGCCCGTGTCGGTCCCCATGCGCGAAAAGGCGAGGATCTGCATCGGCTGTCCGCCCGATGCTCCGGGCGTGACGGCGCAGTAGAACTGACCGGTCAGCCCCACCTTAATCGCCTGCCCGAGGGTGAACTCCGGGCACGAGTGTTTTGTGAAAAAATATATTATGTACGAATCCAGAAATATGTTCAGCAGATGGAGAAGGACGGCCGCGAGAATCCAGACCGGAACGATCTCAACGTGATTTTTAACGAGATCTATTATTCCGTCCTTTGAGAACACAAAAAAAACGATCAGGAAAACGGTCAGGACGCCGATCCCGATATTGAAAAGCAGCCTCCACGGGAAACCACGTTTTTTGTTTTCTTCCATAATCTCACCCGTGAACGCCCCGCGGGGCGGCAGCCAGCATTTGCACAGTGCAACGAGGATATTATATACCAATAAACCTTTTGTGTCAAGTGTAAAAGTCCGGAAAGCAAAAGCCCTCCCGGTCTTACGGGAGGGCCTTTACGCCGAAAAATTATTTTGTCACGATGTCCTCTGTGTCGCGGGCGATCATGAGCTCCTCGTTCGTCGGGATGACATAGACCTTTACGCGGCTCTGAGGCGTTGAAAGCTCAACGATATCCGACTGATGATGTACCTTCGCGTTGAGCTCCCTGTCGATCTCTATGCCGTAGAAGCTCATATCGGCGCAGGCGCGGTCGCGCAGCTCGGGATTGTTCTCGCCCATTCCGGCGGTAAACACGACGGCGTCGAGGCCGTTCATCGCGGCGGCGTAGGAGCCGATGAACTTCTTGACCTGATAAGCGAGGATGTTGGCGGCGAGCCACGCGCGGTGATCCCCCTCGAGGATCTTCGCCTCTATATCGCGGCTGTCCGACGAAATGCCGGAAACTCCGAGGAATCCGCACTTCTTGTTCATATAGTCCGCCATCTCGTCCGGGCCGAGTTCTTTCTTTTTCATGAGGTACGGGACGATAGCCGGGTCGATGGCTCCGCAGCGGGTGCCCATCTCAACCCCGTCGAGCGGCGTAAAGCCCATCGAGGTGTCGAGGCACTTCCCTCCCTTGACGGCGGAAATGGACGCGCCGTTGCCTATGTGGCAGGTGACGATTTTGCTGTCCTCTTTCTTTATGCCGGCGGTCTTTTCGAGTATTTTAGCCATTTCGCCGGAAACGAAACGGTGCGAGGTGCCGTGAGCGCCGTAGCGGCGGATCTTGAAATCGACGGTGTCCTCGTATTTTATCGCGTAGGTCGACGCCTGCTCCGGTATCGTCTGGTGGAACGCGGTGTCGAAAACGAGCACCTGGGGAACTTCCGGCATGACAGCCGTGCAGCCCTCTATCCCCATGAGGTGAGCCGGGGTGTGGAGAGGAGCGAAATCGTGGCAGAGGCGGAGCTTTTCGATGACCTCGGGTGTGACGCGGCAGGACTCGAAGAAATACGGTCCGCCGTGGACCACGCGGTGTCCGACGGCCTCTATCTCGGCCATCGAGGAAATGCATCCGAGCGACGGGTCGGTGAGCGTGTCGACGACGATCTTTGTCGCGACGGCGTGGTTCGGCATCGGTATATCGCGCTTGGTCTTTTCACCGTTCTCTCCGAGGCGATGTTCGATACGGCCGTCGATGCCTATGCGTTCGCAAATGCCCTTTGCCAGGACCTCTCCGCTTTTTGTTTCGAGCAGCTGATACTTGAGAGATGAGCTGCCGGCGTTTACAACAAGTACTTTCATATATGTCTGATCCTTTCGGTTGTCTCTCGTGACGGATGATTATACCACAATTCCCACGACAAATCAACCTCTCGGACGGCTTTACTAAAAAAATCGACGCACATTAATAGCCTAAACAGCATCCTTTCAGAATTTCGTCGTCCGAATCAAGAAATCCTCTATATCCGCATGATTCCCAATGCACAATTCCGTTTTCCTTAGCTTTCTGCTGACAAACCGAATCAAGAAATGACACATAATTCTCAAATGATTGTGCATCGTTGATATCATTTCCGTTAAAATCAGTTGATAGGAAAAACCAACCGTTGCGCGGGCTCATCAGAGTCGCAACATGGTAGTAATATGAAAAAACCTCCTCCGCAAAAGTAGCATCCGATTCAATACTGTTGATTTTTTCATCAACAATTCTGAACTGATCCAAAAATGACTCCGCATCCGAAAAATTGAAATTGCCGCTTGATCTAACTTCGGAAATAATTTCCGTCCCCGGCTTCGGAACAAACCCGTAGTTCGGATGCTGAACATATTTTTTCT
>JAFZCF010000032.1 GCA_017552165.1 Clostridia bacterium | reverse complement strand
GATGACGATGAACATGATCATCACCATCACCACCACCATCACGACGATGACGATGAAGAAGAGCATGAGCATCACCACCATCATCATCACCACGACGATGACGAGGAATGTGACGATCCCGAATGCGAATGCCATCATCACCATCACGACGATGATGACGACGAACACGGGCATCATCACCATCACCACCATCACGGGCACGACGCGGACGAGGTCTTTTCGAGCTGCGGGTTCGAGACCGCGGGTAAGTTCGAGCGCAGGTTTATAGAGGCCTGCCTTGACCGGCTCGACAGCGGGGATTTCGGCAGCGTGCTGAGGTGCAAAGGCGTCGTCCCGTCGGTCGACGGTACCTGGATACACTTTGACTACGTTCCCGGGGAAAAGGACGTCAGGACGGGTCCGGCCGACGTTACGGGCAAGCTCTGCGTCATCGGCGCCGGGCTCGATAAAGGAAAAATCAGGGAACTATTCAATCTCTGAACGGGGTAAACGATGCCGAATACGACGGTATATATCTTCAACGGCTTTCTCGACAGCGGGAAAACGAGCTTTATAAACGAATCGCTGTCATCGGAGACCTTTGCGAGAAAAAGCGACAGAATCCTCCTTCTTCAGTGCGAGGAGGGCGAGGTCGCCCCTGACGTTGCGTCTTTCTTTTCAAAGAACGTAGCGTGCGAGGTCCTGACATCGAAAAGCCAACTCAACAGCGACAAGCTCGAGGCGCTCCGCCGGAAAGCGAACGCCAACATAGTCATAATCGAATATAACGGGACCTGGATGATGCAGGATCTTTACGACTCCCTTCCCGACAAGTGGGAGGTCTTTGACATAATGACCTTCGTCAGCGCCGAGACCTTCGACGTCTTCTATAAGAACATGAGGGAAAGGTTCGTCGATCAGATAATCGACACCGGATTCGTCGTCTTCAACAGATGTGAAAAGGGGGAGACCGACGAGCTGACGCTCCACAAGGCGGTGAGGGCGGCTAACACCTATACCAAGATAGCGTACGAGTACACCGACGGCTCATATTCCCTCGACAATATCGAGGATCCGCTTCCTTTCGACAAAGAAGCGGACGAGATTGACATAGCCGTCACCGACTACGGGATATGGTACAGGGATCTCGGCTCCAACATGAAGGATTACGACGGCAAGACCGTGAGCTTCGTGGCTTATTCTCAAAACAATAAGCGCACCCGTCCCGGCGCCGTCCTCGGCAGATACGTGATGAACTGCTGCGAGGCGGATGCCCAGTTCTGCGGGCTTTACGTCGACGGGAACGCGGCGAAGGCGCCCGACGCGGCGTGGGTCAGGGTAAAGGCGTCGGTCTCGGTCAGACCATGCAGGATGTACGGCAGAGAAGGTCCCGTTCTCGACATAATCTCGTGCGAAAAAACCGACGCGCCGCTCAACCCCGTAGCGACGTTTGTGTAAATTATGAGCGAACAGATCTATACGATCCCCGTCTCGGAGGCATTCGACGAGACCCTTGCGATAGGCGACGGATGTCCGTTCTGCCGGCTTTTCAACAAACTCGAGGCAAATGAGATCGACCTGATTCTCGGCGCCTCTCTTATGGAGCCCGGGACGCGCATCCAGACAAACAAAAAGGGCTTCTGCCGCGCTCATTACGGCATGATGCTGACGGGGAAAAACCGGCTCGGCCTCGGGCTTATAATCGAATCGCATCTGAACGAGCTGATCTTTGACCTTGACGGGGACGCGATATCGTCGCTCCTCGGCATGAAACAGGCAAAAATCAGAAAGCGGCTCCACGAGCTCGACGGCTCCTGCTACGTCTGCGACCGGCTGGAATACAACTTTTCGCGTATGCTCTCGAACGCGGTCGCGTTCTGGTTCGAGGACGGGGATTTCCGCCGGCGCGCCGGGGAACAGAAATTCATCTGTCTGCCGCACCTCGGAATGTGGCTCGAGACGGCGAAAAACGAACTCAAAAAGGGATTCAGCGAATTTGCCGAAGCCGTGACCGCCCCGACCCGCAGGTATATGGCGGAACTGAAAGAAGACGTTTCGCGTTTTTGCCGCAAATTCGATTACAGAAACGACGCCGAGCCCTGGGGGACGTCAAAGGATTCTCTCGAAAGGGCAAAGCGGCTGCTCTGCGGCGATATTCACGAAAAGGTTGTTCCTTTAAGGCGTCCGGCTGACGAAAACAGTTGCAAAAAAGAGCCGGATAATGTATAATATCAACAAGAAATTATCCTCCCGCGACGGCGGGACGGCATTTTAACGCAGCCGCGGCAAGCGCGGCGTAACGGAGGAAAAAATATATGGTTACAGCAGGTGATTTCAGAAACGGTCTCACGTTCGAAATGGAAGGCAACGTCATGCAGGTCATTGAGTTCCAGCACGTCAAGCCGGGCAAGGGCGCGGCGTTTGTCCGCACCAAGCTCAGAAACGTGATCTCGGGAGCGGTGATCGAAAGAACGTTCTCGCCCACCGACAAATTTGAGAACGCATACGTTGAGCGCAGGGATATGATGTATTCCTACGACGACGGAGATCTGTATCATTTTTCGGATACCGAAACGTGGGAAGAGGTCCTCGTTTCTCATGACAAGGTCGGGGACAATTTCCGTTTCGTAAAGGAAGAGATGATGTGCAAGCTCGTCTCGTACAAAGGGAACGTCTTCTCGGTAGAGCCGCCGATGTTCGTTGAGCTCGAAGTGACGGCGACCGACCCGGGCTTTGCCGGAAACACGGCCACGAACACTCTCAAACCGGCGACCCTCGAGACCGGAGCCGAGATAAAGGTTCCGCTCTTCATCGAGGTCGGTGAGAAGATCAGGATAGACACCCGTACCGGCGAATATCTCCAGCGTGCCTGACGGCGTACCGGGAGCGATGTGATGAAGTTTTCGACTTTTCTCAGAACTTCGAAGATCCTCTTCCCGCTCCGTTACGTCGCGAACGCGATTTTCAGGTCAAAAGGGGCGGAGCGCGCGGTCAATTCGATACTGAGAGACCCTCCGAAGGGCAGGGAACTCAGGCGGCTCAAAAGGGATATGATAAGGGAGAAGAGTCTCAGATTTTTCACCTTTG
>JAFZCF010000031.1 GCA_017552165.1 Clostridia bacterium | reverse complement strand
TGTTCGTCACGTCGGTCTTCGCCGCGTGCGGCGGAGGCGGATCGAACGGCGACGATTCGAAGGCGACCGCGGCCGTGACGGACGCTCAGGGGAACACCATGAGAGTCCCGAAGCAGGACCATAAAGGGGCTACCTTCACCATCCTGTCATGTAAGGGTGAAAACACACCGACCGCCCGCTACTGGACGCAGTTCAGCGTTGAGGAGGACAGCGACGACCCGCTCGACGCGGCGCTGTTCAGACGCAACAAGGCGGTCGAGGAATATCTCGGGATAGACATCGAGTTCTCCGAGCGTCTCAATTCCGTCGTTGACGTCGAGGCGTACCGCACCGGCGTGATCGCCGGAGACGACGAGTTCCAGATCGCGGCGCTCATCGACCGCTTTGCGCTCGGGCTCGCTATGGAGGGCTACGTCCTCTCGTACGCCGATCTCGAGAGCTATTACGTAGATCTCAGCAATCCCTGGTGGGATCAGGAGATAAATAAAGAGCTTTCAATCTCAAACAAGCAGTATCTCGCCGCGGGAGCGTACCAGCTCGATCTTTTCGGCGCGATGACCGTCCTTCTCTTCAACAAACAGATAGCGGAGGACAAGCATCTCGACGACATCTACGATCTTGTACGCAAGGGCGAGTGGACGATGGAAAAGATGGCCGGCATGATGTCGGTCTCGGCGTCGGACGTTGACGGCGATCAGATGATGACCGAACAGGACGTCTGGGGCGCCGTCGCCGCCGGAGCCCAGTGGAATCAGAGCTTTTTCCCGGTCAGCGGAGAGACGATCATAAAGAAAAACAAGGATGATATTCCGTATCTTGCCGCCTCGGGGAACCGCAATATGCTCAATATCGTCGAGTATCAGTGGAACACACTCCAGAAGAGCGAGTATTTCTACATGATGGACGCAGAGGGCAACACCTTCACGTCCTCGCAGTACTGGGACGGTATGATCTACACGACGGTCATCAACATGTTCTCCCAGGGCAAGGCCCTGTTCGCGAGCGCCGCGCCGATGTACGTCATGTCCGACTATCTCAGACAGATGGAGGATCATTTCGGCATAGTGCCATATCCGACCTTCAAGGAGGTCAAGGCGGGAACGAATTACGGCGCGTTCATGCCCGTGCTTATCACGCACATCGTTCCGTACAACACCTCGGATCCCGAGCTGGCGAGCGCGTTCCTCGAGTACACGGCGTATTATTCGTATGAAAACTCCACGCGTACGTACGAAGATACCGTAATTTCGATAAAGGGCACCCGCGACGACGAAAGCGGCGAGATGCTCTCCATGATGAGGAAAAACCGCAAGGTCGACCTCGCGCGCACGTATTTCCTCAACACGGCGCAGGTCGCGTACAACGACATCTCCAAATACGGCTCCTTCGTATGGGCGTCCGGGTGGAGAAAGCACGAGGACAACATAAACGATCAGATACAGTCTGTCGTGCTTGCCTTCGCCGCGCTGAAATAAAAGCATTCTCAATATAAATCGGGAGGATTATAAAATGAAGTTCAGCAGAATAATCGCAACGCTTCTCTGCCTCGCGCTTGTCCTTGCGTTCGCGTCGTGCGGCAAGCCCTCGTCGGGCGGGGACACCGGCGAGGTCACGAACAAGACCCCCGGGCAGGTAACCAAGGCGCCGGGCGGGGATACCGAGCCCGACGAGACCGATGAGGAAACATTTGAGCCCATTCCCGAGCCGGAGGACGTCGATCTTTCGGTAACGGAGTGGACGTCGGCGAACGGCCCGGACGGCTACGAGATCAGAAAAAACAACAACGGCAGCCCCGTGAGTCTCGGAAACGGCAGCTACAGCTTTGACAAGAGCATTGTCGTCGTTCCGGGAGCCGGCGAAGCCGATTCCTCTGCCGTCGAGATTGTTTACGAGCTCACCGACACCTATTTCGCCTTCACGACGATAGCGGGCGTTGACGACAGCTCGGTCAACGGCACGGTCGAGTTCCTCGTTTACGCGGACGACACGCTCGCCGCGAGGACGGGCGCGATGGCTCACGGCGAGTTCATGTACCTCCAGGCCGAGGTCTTCGGCTGCAGCGAGGTCAAACTCGTCGTCACAAACGCCGACGGGGACAACGAGGGGGATATCGCGGTCTGGGCCGCTCCCACGCTCTTTGCCGGCATGGATTTCACGAAATACGAGGCGACTCTGCCGGGCAAGGACGTCGACTACTATATCGACGAGCTCAACTGGAAGAGCGTCGCGTGCCTGCACGCGGATACCAAGGGATCTCCGTTTATAAATAAAAACGAGGGCGGCGGACTGCTTTCGATGGGCAACGGCTTCTTCGTTGCCGAAAAGGGAGTATGGCTGCATCCGTTCCTCGGCGACGAGGCGACGACCTACGCCGAGATAGTAATTGACCTGACGTCTGCGAAGGTCTCGAAGTTTGTCGGCGTGTTCGGCCTCAGCGACGAGTACGTCGCTACGGCGAACGGTTACGGCGGCGTTGTCGACGTGACGAGGCGTTCGGTTCGCGTCGCATTCCTCGTCGACGGCACGGAGGTCGAATCTCACGATTTCGTCAACTCGGTCAAGCTCGGCACGACGGTGATCGACCTCTCGTTGGCGTCCGAATTCACGATCCGTCTCTACAACTACGACGGCACGCACACCTGCGACGCGACGGTCGTATCCGGCGGATTCGTAAGCTGACAACCGATAATTATCTTATCATTTGCGTCCGGGGCGTAAAAAAACCGCCCCGGACGGGGCATATCTGCCGTCCGGAGACATTTACCTTATGAAAAAGACTATCCGAATCATAATATCCGTCGCCGTCGCCCTGCTGACCGTCGCGGCGCTTTTCTCGTGCGACAGCGGCGAGGGCCCCGTCGTGCCGATCGAGCCGGAACCCGACTACTATTTCGCGCGCGGAGAAAAGAAGGAGTTCGTTCCCACGGGACACTATCCGGAGGACGATCTCGTCATCGGCTCGCGCAACGTGATGAATTTCGGCGCAAAGGCAGACGGAGTCACGGACGATTCGGAGGCTTTCAACAAGGCGATAGCCGCCGCAGAGATCATCGGCGGGGGAGTCGTGTACGTCCCTGCGGGGAGATATTACGTCCCGGAACAGATAAACATCCCGTCGAACGTCACGCTCTGCGGAGACTGGGTCAGCCCCGACAAGGAGCCGGCCGGGACCCGCGGCACGATCATCCTGACGGATTACAAGGGCAAAACGACCCAGTCGTTCTATTCATTCATAAAGCTCAACGCCTCGGCCGGTCTGCGCAACCTGACGGTTTATTACACCAATCAGAACGCGTCGGAGCCCGTCGCGATGGCCCCCACGATATTCGCGGGCGGCACGTCATGCCAGGTGACGATCGAAAACGTCACGCTCGTAAATTCGTATTACGGGATCTCGATAGGTGAGGCGCAGAACACCGCCTGCGGACTCGCGAGCATAACGAACGTCTATATGACGGCCCTGTACCGCGGCGCGCTCCTTAACCACAGCGCCGACTGCTCGAGGTTTGAAAACGTGAGCATATCGCCGGACTACTGGAACGGGAACGTCATTTCCCCGCTTTCGGACGACGAGAAAAACTCGGTGACGGAATACTGCTTCAAAAGCTGTACCGGCGTGCTTTTCTATCACGGAGACGCGACCGGGATGTACGGGACTTCCCTTCACGGGCTGAGCGTCGGCATCCAGCTCGACGACGACCCGTACGGGACCGGCGTGACAAGCGGCGCGATAACCCTCACGACGATAAGGGACTGCAACATCGGCGTGCTCGTAAACGCCGCCCACGGCATAGGGACGGCTCTCACGGGCTTCAGAGCGACGGCGGACCGCGCCTGCACGGCGGCCGTTGCGACCGGCGTCTCGTATACGAACAACGTAAAGATTGAGGACGGGGAGATAAGCGGGAAATTCAAAAACGCCGTTTCGCTCTCCGGCGGTGCTACGCTGAGTCTCACTGACGTCGAAGTCTCGATGAACTCGAACGGCTACGCCGTCCTCGCGAAGGCCGGCGTCGTGTCGTGCGCGGGATGCACCTTCTCCTCCTCGCGGATATTCACCGACGCGGGAGGGACGTCCGCCGGATATTTCTACGGCTGCACATTCAAAAAGGACGTTGAAAACTACATAACCTCGTCGTCTCTGTTCAAAAAGGACGACAAGGCGGTTGAGATCAAAAAAATAAGCGGATATCACGTTTACAAAGAGCAGCTGCCGATGCCGGCGACGAAAAAAATCGTCTGCATAACAGACTACGGGGCGGTTTCGGACGGAAAGACGGACTGCACCGACGCCATCCAGAGCGCGCTTGACTATATGAAGTCACAGGGCGGAGGGATCGTCCTCATCCCGAACGGCCGCTATGCGATATACGGCAACCTGACGGTACCCGCCGGCGTGGAGCTCAGCGGGACGCACGGGGTATGGTGTTACGACGCCTTCGCCCTCGACGGCTCCTGCCTGCTGATTTACTCGGGCAAGAACAAGCCGAACGGCGCAGCCGCCATCAGTCTCGAGGCGGGCTCGGGAATCCGGGGCTTCCTCGCTTGGTATCCCGAGCAGGACTACGACAATTTCGTAAAATATTCATACGCTGTCCGCTCGCTCGGACCGGGGACGTACGCCATCAACGTCAATATCGCAAACGCGTACCAGTATATGGATTTCGGCTCGTCCGACTCGACTGGGCATTACGTGCGCAACTGCGCGGGCATAGCGATAAAGACCGGGATGTTCATAGGGAAAAATTCCGGCGAGGGATGGATAGAAAACGTCCATCTCAATCAGCATCAGCCGTACGAACTGGCGATACACAATCTCACGGGCGGTTATTCCCCCGACAAATTCGACGAACTCGTGTTCGGGACGTTCATAAAGACGACCGAATACTTCGTTTTCGGATACAACGAGAACGAGCACGTCCTCGGGGCTTTCGGCCTCGGCGCGAAGGCGGTGTTCCGTTTTGAGGAACAGGACGGAAAGGCGACGAGCGGCACGTTCGTGCAGTGCGGAGCCGACGGCTGTACAAGTTCGTTCGTTATAGAACAGGCAGGCGAGCTCAGTATAATCGCCCCCGGCGACGTGGCTCTCGGGAGCGCCGTGTCGAGAACTTACTTCACGACGGGCGCGGATCTCACCGGCACGGTCAGCATCCACGGCGGAGCCGGCTTCGGGACCCCGACGAACTGTATCGTCATTCAGGGAGGTAACGTAAACATTCAGACGTTTACATTTGCCTCCGGCAGCGGCGCGACGCCCGTCATGCTCATGGGGGGCAGCGGGAAAGTCAACCTCGTGAACTGCGTGGTGCCTTTTTCGGGCGACGGGACCCTTTCAAAAACCATGAAGAAATTCGGAGGAACGGTTTCGGAGACCGGTACGGTGCGGCTCGGCGGCAAGTACGGATACGAGGCCTTTGCCTCCGTCAAATAACCTGTTTGGATACTTAAAGATATGATTGCATTTCAGGCCATTGCCCCGGGCAAAGGGGCCTTTACCGACATTCCTGTCCCTGAACCGGGAGAGCACGACGTCCTCGTAAAAGTCAAATACTGCGGGATATGCGGTACGGACTACGCGCTGTTTTCCGGCAAAAGCGGATTCGTGAAAAAAGGTCTGGCGACCTACCCGATACGCCTCGGGCACGAATGGTCCGGTGTCGTTGAAAAGACCGGCGCGGGCGTGACGAAGGTCCGCCCCGGCGACCGCGTCATAGGGGATAATTTCGTCTCTTGCGAAAAATGCGACGCCTGCCTTGCCGGAGATTTCGGCAGCTGCTCGGCCCGTCTCAACGTCGGGACGATCGATCCCTGCTGGCCGGGGGCCTTCGCCGAGTACTATCTCATTCCCGAAAGACACGTTTACCGTCTCGCCGACGGCGTACCGCTCCTTGACGCGGCGCTCTGCGAGCCGCTTTCCGTCGCCTACGGGGGAGTCAAAAAAATGGATATGGGACGGGATTCCGTCGTTCTCGTGATCGGCACGGGGAGCATAGGCATGTCGGCGGCCGCCCTGTCCCTCAACAAGGGCGCCGGGCAGGTGTATATGCTCGGCAGGAACGCCTTCAAGCTCGAAAAGGCGAGGGAACTCGGCATTTCCGGCGTGATCAACAGCGCCGCGGAGGACCCCGAGGAGGCGCTTCTCAGACTGACTGGCGGCAGGCACGCCGATTTTGTCCTCGAATGCTCGGGAGCCGAGCCCTCGCTCGGACAGTGCGTGAAGCTGGCGGCAAGGGGCGCGTCGGTCGCGCTCATCGGCTTCTACGAGAGGGACGACATACCGTTCGACTTCGACGCTTTCGTGTCGAAAGAGCTTAAAATGGTCGGGATAATGGGAGAGTACGGCAATCTCGAGGCGGTCGCCGGAATAATGGCGTCCTGTGATCTCAGGATGAGGAACGTCATAACCGATATTGTGCCGTTTTCGGAATGCGCGCCGGCTTTCTGCCCGCCCGACAGCCGCAAAATCATCAAAACGATCGTTGAGTTCTAAATTCCGCCCGGCTTATGCCGGGCGATATGTTTAAAGAGGAAAATATGGTCAATTACTGCATTGTTTCGCACACACACTGGGACAGAGAGTGGTATCTCCCCTTTGAAAATTTCCGCATGCGTCTTGTCGATTTGATCGACAATCTCCTCGACATCCTCAAAAAGGACGGTAACTACCGCTTTCATCTCGACGCCCAGACGATAGTGCTGGAGGATTATCTCACAATCAGGCCTTCACGCCGTCAGGAGCTCGAGGAACACGTCAGGAAAGGGCGGATACTCGTCGGGCCCTGGTACGTTCAGAACGATTTTTATCTGACGAGCGGCGAGGCGACGGTGAGAAATCTCATCATAGGGAGCTCGATCGCGCGGCGCTTCGGCGGCAGCATGGGCGTCGGGTACGCGGCGGATCAGTTCGGGCTTATCTCCCAGCTGCCTCAGATACTGAACGGTTTCGGCCTCGACACCTGCGTGTTCGGCAGGGGCTTTTCGACGGGCGAGCCGGATCCCCTCGAGTTTTACTGGAAATCCCCTGACGGCTCGGAGGTTCTGTGCGAGCACATGGCGTTCTGGTACAACAACGCACAGCGTCTTCCGGACGACCCCGACGCGGCGCTCAGTCTTATACGCAACCGCGGGGAAATCATGCGCGGGAGAGTCACGACCTCCGAATATCTGCTTATGAACGGGGTGGATCACCTCGAGGCGCAGGAAAACCTTTCGGGCATCATAAACGCCGTGAGGGGACGTCTGTCCGGCGACGAGCGGGTCTTTCAGGACACCCTGCCGGAGTTCATGCAGAGAGTCAGGGAGGATATCCGCATCTCCGGCGCGGAGCTCAAGACAGTCACGGGCGAGCTGCGGCGCGGCGTGCCGCTTCAGGTCCTTCCCGGCACTCTTTCGTCGAGAGCCGATCTCAAGCTCGAAAACGCGTTCTGCCAGTCGAGGACCGAAAATCTCCTCGAGCCGCTCTGCGCCGTTTGCGGTGCGACGGGAGTAAAAGAATATCCGACGGATTATATGCGTTATCTGTGGAAGCTCATCATTGAGAACCATCCGCACGACAGCATCTGCGGCTGTTCGGTCGACGCCGTTCACCGTCATATGCACGACAGATTCGCGCGCATTCACGAAAATCTGGACGACCTGCTCGACAGATATTCGACGGCGCTGCTCGACCACGTTGACAGGGACGGGCTGAGCGACGGATGTTATCTTATACTCGTCGCCAACACCGTCTCCGCTCCCTGCGGCGGACCGGTCGGGGTCAGGGTAGAGATACCGTCGGAGGAGGATCTCGGCGATATCGACGTGACCGCTCCGGACGGCTCGAAAGTGCCGTTTATCGTCAGATCGGTGTCGAAAAACCGCGGCAAGAGGGTCCTCAGCCCCGTAAATCTCCCGGGCGAGATAGAGATCAGCGTTTACGATATACTGCTCGACGTCCCGGAGATCCCCGGATTTTCCTACAGCGTGTTCTCTCTCACGCCGAGGGGCGGGCAGGCGGCGCCCGCCGCCGTCGGGCATGCCGACCCCCGCGTTATGGAAAACGAGTATCTGCGGGCGCGGATAAAAGAAAACGGGACGGTCGATCTGCTTGACAAAAGGACGGGCAGGACGCTTTCCGGGCTTCTCATGCTCGAGGACAACGACGACCGCGGCGACTCGTACGTTTACGAGGAGAACGACGGCGCCGGCATCGTCACGAGCGAAAACTGCGTCTGTACCGTATCCGCCGAGGCGGAAAACGGTCTTGAAAGCGTGCGTATCGTCTCTTTGGAAATGGACGTCACGCGCTCCGGAGAAAGGAAAAAGCTCTCCGTCGAGACCAGACTGTCGCTGAGAAAAGGCGAGGATTTCCTGACCTGCGAACTGACAGTCGACAACACGGCAAAGGATCACCGCCTCAGGGTGATTTTCCCGACCGGAACGGGGACGGACCTCAGCTTTGCGGGCTCTCCCTTCGACTGCGTCGTGAGGGACCGCCGTGACGAAAGCTGCGGCGGCAGACAGCACCCGAACACAAGCTACGTCGGGGTGACTGAAAACGACGCCGGGGTGGCTATCCTCAATTCCGGCGTATACGAATACGAGCACACCTCGGACGGGGCGCTCGCCCTCACTCTCCTGCGATGCGTCGGAAGGATCACCGGCAACTGGGAAAACCGCGACCGGCAGATGGAGACCTGGCGCACGTCGGACAGCCAGATGCAGGGCAGATACGCTTTCGGACTTGCGATATATCCCTTCCGGGGCGACCCGGTGACGGCGGGAGTTGCGCAGAAAGCGCAGAGATTCGTCACGCCGCTCTACGCTTACGCGCGTCCCGCGGACCGCAACAGATTCACGGGCGGCCGTCCGTTCGTTCAGATAGCCGGCCTGCCGGATCTCTTCTACAGGCCGCTTGAAAACGCCGACAGGGTGCTCGGCAGGGAGATGAAATTCTTTGAGATCACGCCGTCCGTCGCCAATTCCGTCGTAATTACGGCCGTCAAGGGCTCGGAGGACGGGCGCGGGACGGTGATAAGGGGCTTCAACGTCTCGGGCGGCGAGGTCAAGGCCGCCCTCAAAACCTTTGCGCCGTTTACCCATATCGACCGGCTGACGCTCGGGGAGGAATACGTTTCGTGCCTTGCGCACAGCGCCGACACGGCGGAGCTTTCCCTCCGTCCAGGCGAGATATTCACCGTCGGACTGTTCATGTAGTGCGTGCCCCGGCGGCAATATATAAAACGGTTTCCGGAGCTCGGGCCGGCCCGACACTATACCCAAAAGCGGCGGAGCGGCAGCGCTCCGCCGCGCGTTTTTCCGGTGATTTTTTGTTTCGATAAGCACCTCTCCGGGCGGCGGGATTATTGACAAACGCGCCGCGAAGTGCTATAATCATTAACGTTTG
>JAFZCF010000030.1 GCA_017552165.1 Clostridia bacterium | reverse complement strand
GTCCGTCTCCGCACTTTGAAAGCATGATGATTACTCCGCCATCCCTGACGGTCGCCTCGGCGGCCGTCATTCCCTTGACAGACTGATACGCGTTCTGATCAAGCGGGTAGCCGCCGTTCGTCGTTATGACGATGTCGAACGGGACGGCCCTCACCCGACAGTAGTCGAGCAGGAATCCGCAGCCGGCAAGATGCGCCGCCTCGGGATCGCCAGCCGAAGCGAAAACGGTTTTCTTTTCGGAATTGATCACGACGTTGACGATATACGCGAGCTTTGCCGTTTTTGCGGCGAAAAGCATATCGCGGTGGATGGGGTTGCCGTCGAGCACACCGGTCCTGGCTGACGGGTGCGCGATAAAGCCGCCGTTATGGTTGTACATCACCGTGGAGCGGGAAGCGACCCCGGGGAGAACGCTTTTTCTCCCGCCGGAAAAGCCGGCAAAAAAGTGCGGCTCTATGAATCCCTCGGAAACGAGAAGATCGGCCTCAGCTGCGAGACGGTTTATCACTAGGTCGCCGCCCGACGGAAGTTTACCGAGGCAGATGAGATTTTTTTCGTCGTCACAGTCGTGGACGATGATTTTTTCTTTATCGAATATCTCGTCCCCGAACTTTGCCCTGAGCTCCGCCGCGGTCGTGCCTCTGTGACAGCCCGTGGCGATAAGGATGGTTATGTCTGCGTCCGGGTTCCCTTCTCTGATTTCGCGGAGAACGGGCGGGATAATTACCCGGCTCGGAACAGGGCGGGTGTGATCGCTCGCTATGATGACGACCTTTTCTTTGCCCTTTGCAAGCGCGGACAGGCGCGGCGAGCCAATCGGATTCTCCATAGCCCGTGCGACAAGTTCCTCCGGCGTTCCGTCGGGAACGTAGCCGTCAAGCTCCGACGTCAGGACGCCGGCAAAGCGTTCTTCGGGTATTTCGAGAGAGAGTTTTTCCCTTCCGTAAGGAAAATCGATATGCGGCATCAGTCTGATATGACGGCTATGCCGAGATCGTCGAGCGCCTTTTTGTCCGTCGGCGCGGGAGCGCCCGACATGAGCTCGCTCGCATTCTGTACCTTCGGGAACGCGACGACGTCGCGGAGACTCGGAGCCCCGCACATGAGCATCGCGAGACGGTCGAGGCCGATCCCCGCTCCCCCGTGCGGAGGACAGCCGTAGTTGTACGCGTCAACGAGGAATCCGAACTTGACTTCTATTTCCTCGTCGGTGAGACCTAGCAGCTCGAACATTCTCTGCTGAAGCGCGGGATCGGTGATCCTTATCGAACCGGAGGAAAGTTCTATTCCGTTAAGAACAAGGTCATAGGCCTTTGCGCGGACTGAACCCTTATCGGAATCGAGCTTAGGGATGTCCTCGTCGAGAGGCATCGTGAACGGATGGTGCATTGCGTCCCAGTTCTGAGTCTCCTCATTCCATTCAAAGAACGGGAATTCTGTTATCCAGAGGAAGTTCCACTGATCGGGAATTATATCGAGCTTTTTCGCTATGATCAAACGGAGAGCGCCGAGCGTCGGGAGAACGACCCTGTCCTTGTCGGCGACAAAGAGCGCGACGTCGCCCTTTTCGCATCCTATGCGATTGCAGATAGCGCCGAGCTCGTCCTCGGTCATAAACTTGGAGAATGAACAGTTCATTCCGTCGTCCGTCATGCGGATGAAGGCGAGACCCTTCGCTCCGATGCCGCGCGCATGCTCGGTAAGTTTGTCTATCTCCTTGCGCGTGAGGACGTTCGACGCGTTCTTTGCGACGATCGCCCTTACGCTACCGCCGCCGGCGACAGCGCCGGAAAACACACCGAAGCCGCAGTCGGCGACGATGTCGGAAACGTCGGTGATCTCCATTCCGAAACGGGTGTCCGGCTTGTCCGAGCCGTACCTCGACATCGCCTCGGCGTACGTCAGCTTGGGAAGCGGAAGCGGGATATCAACTCCCAGCACTTTTTTGAAAAGATATGCGATGAACCCCTCGTTCATCTCCATAACGTCATCCTGGTCAACGAACGACATTTCGAGGTCTATCTGGGTGAACTCCGGCTGACGGTCGGCGCGCAGGTCCTCGTCGCGGAAGCATCTCGCTAGCTGGATATATCTGTCGAACCCGGACACCATGAGAAGCTGCTTGTAAATCTGCGGCGACTGCGGAAGCGCATAAAAACTGCCCTTGTGGATGCGCGACGGGACGAGATAGTCCCTTGCGCCCTCGGGGGTGGATTTAATCATCATCGGGGTCTCGATCTCGATAAACCCGTTTTTGTAGTAATACTCCCGGGCGGCGCGTGCGATCTCGTGCCTCATGAGTATGTTCTTCGTGAGCGTCGGACGGCGCAGGTCGAGATAACGGTATTTAAGCGTGAGGTCGTCCCTTACTCCGCCTCCGTCAACGATCTCAAAAGGCGTCGTCTTCGCGGCGCTTATGATCTTGAGCTCATCGACCGCGATCTCTATCCTGCCAGTAGGGATCGTCTCGTTAATCGAGGAACGTACCCTGACCGTGCCTCTTGCGCAGAGAACGTATTCGGAACGGACGGAAAACGCCTTTTCAAAAACGTCCCTGTCGGTCGCGTCGTCAAACGCGAGCTGAATGACCCCCGTCCTGTCGCGTAGGTCGATGAAAATCAGCGAGCCGAGATTGCGGACTCTCTGAGTCCATCCGCAGGCGCAGACTCTCTGACCGACGTCGGAGTCAGTGAACTCACCGCAGTATTTTGTACGTCTGTCGTTTTTAAGAAGCATATCAGCCATAAAACACCTCAGAAATCAAAAATCGTTTTGCCGGCGGCGATTATATCGCCGGCTCCGAGAATCAGTATCATGTCGCCCTCACCGAAGTTCTCGGCGGCGTATTTTGCCGAGTCGGTCACGCTGCCCCCGTATATCCCGCCGGGGATCGCCTCGGCCAGCTGCTCGGAACTGACGTTCCACTTGTTGACCTCCCGGGCGGCGTAAATATCGACGAGCACGGCGACGTCGGCAATCGAAAGCGCTTCGGCGAATTCCCCGAAAAGGCTCGCCGTCCTCGAATAGGTATGCGGCTGGAACAAGCAGACAAGCCGCTTGCCGAGACTCTTGGCCGCCGAAATGACAGAGCGAAGCTCCGTCGGATGATGGGCGTAATCGTCGTATACAACGGCGCCGCGCTTTGTGACGCCGAGATATTCGAAACGCCTTGCGACCCCGCGAAAATCTCTCAGAGCCGCCGGTACGTCGTCTGGCGAAGCGCCGCATTCAAGCGCCGCGGCAGATGCCGCAAGCGCGTTGCACACGTTATATTTGCCGGGAAGCGAAAGCCGTACGCCGGTTATTGGCTCTCCGCGCCTGAGGAGCGTAAAGGACGAACTCGCGCCGTCGAAAGCAACGTCCGCCGCCGAATAATCGGCGTCGCCGAGGCCGAACGAGATCTTTTTGACCCTGTCCGGCAGCAACTCGATCATTTTAAGCGACTCGGCGTCGTCGGCGTTATAGATCACCGTGTCCCCTATCGACGCGTATCTGGCGTATGAATCGCGGAGCATGTCCATGTCCCTGAAATAGTCGGGATGGTCGAACTCAACGTTCGTAACGACGGCCACGGTCGGCAGGAACGAGAGAAAAGAATCACAGTATTCGCACGCCTCGAAAACAAATCCGCCGCCTTTGCCCGTCCTGTATGCCGAGCCGCCGAGTTCCCTTATCTCTGCGCCGCATACGACGGTGGGGTCGAGACCGGCCTGTATCATTATCTCGGATATCATTGCGGTCACGGTGCTTTTGCCGTGGCATCCGGCAACGCCTATCCGTACCGGACTGCGGCTCATGAGCCAACCGAGATATTCCGCTCGGGTAAAACACGGTATGCCGAGTCTTTTCGCCTCGTCAAGCTCGGGGTTCCCGTTCCTGACGGCGGCCGTGTACACGACGATGTCCGCCCCGTGAACGCTCTCCGCGAAATGACCGTAAACAAGCGGAATGCCCTCCGAAACAAGTTTGTCGGTGAGCTCCGACCTTGTCCTGTCGGAGCCGGTCACGCTGTACCCGGCGCTTTTTGTGATCGAGGCGAGACTCGATACCGATATCCCGCCGGCGCCGATAAAATGGACCTTTTTCGCGGAGGACATTATTTCATTTATTTTTTCAATGTGTTCTTTCACGGAATCCTCCGCAAAGCATTTAATAAACTGATGAACTCAAACGAATACCGCGCCGCCGTAATCGGTAAGCGGCTCCCCGGGAACGAACGAATACCTTACGCCGTGAGAATTAAGAAAATCGTCTATCCTCACATAATCCGGATGCGCTGTCACGTCCCCGAAGAAAAGAAACTCCCCGTCGGGAAGCCGCGTTCCGGCGCCGCCTATGAATCCCGCGTCATATCCCGGGAGACGTATATTCCCGGGGAATATCACAAGGACTTCAACGCCGTTTTTCAAAAGGGACCCGGCAAGGCCTTTGTCGGCTGTTATCGCAAGCCCTGCGCGCGGAACAGCAACCGAGCAGCGTGCGTAGCCCTGCTTCACCGGGACAAAACTGCCGAAGCTGTTTTTAAGTACCCGGGACGCGGACTCGTGCCCGTACAGAGTATCGCCTACGGCAAGCGCGTCGAGCAGAACGTCGTTGGGATACCGGTCGCCGGGAGCTTCGTCCGTCAAAATGAGCCTATCTCCGACGCAGTCGAAAAGGCCCGGATTGAGGTCATAATATTCCCCGAAAGTCAGCAGTCTCCCGTCGGGAAACTCAAAGAGGAGCATATCGGCGTGTGATGAAACAGGCGCCGGAAGTCTCCGAAAATAAGGCAAGCGTATCACAACGGCGTGACGGACCTGTAAAGCCCCCGCCACGCCGTCAGATACGCGATTGTCGATAAAAACCTTATACATACCGGGGTTGCCGGCTGATCGTCAGACTGCCCTTGAAACCTTGCCGGAGCGCATGCAGCTCGTGCATACGTGAATGGTCTTGGGAGAGCCGTTTACAACCGCTCTGACTTTCCTGACATTGGGTTTCCACGCTCTGTTGGTCTTTCTTTCAGAGTGAGAAACGTTATGACCGAACGTCACCGCTTTCCCGCAGATATCACACTTTGCCATTATACTACCAAACCTTTCTTACGATCGCGCCGCACGCCGGCGGCGCAAATGCGTTCTTTTACCAATACCACGGAATTATATCACAAACGCCGCGGAAATGCAACTGTTTTTTTATTATTTTATTGCGCGGTGGAGATCAGGCCGATTTTCTCAGCGTAAACCTGCGGCATATGCCCCGAAAATCCGCTCGCGGCGATCGACGCAAACGCCGATGTGACGCCGAAAAGGTCAGATTCCGGAGAAATAAACGCCGCAGCGGACGCGCCCGACGCGCCGCTTCCCCCCGCGAGACTCCCGGCAAGTAGAGTGCTCATAAGCTCGAAAGTCGTCAGCCCTGTGTCGGAAAGACCCGATGAAGTCAATGAA
This sequence comes from Clostridia bacterium, assembly GCA_017552165.1. The sequence goes on along the minus strand of JAFZCF010000030.1, from coordinate 1,087 downwards.
TGACGCTGACCGTAATATGACGCTACGTCGGGAGAAACCGAAGCCAGCGAGGCGACAGTCGACGCGAGAGATGAAACAAGCCCTTCGTCTCCTTCAAGAATCACGTCTTTCCCTGCCCTTGAAAATCCCCACGCGGAGAGCGGGAGATAGGTGACGAAATCCTCCGGATTGATGAAGTTGAAGACGTTCGGATATTCTTCATCCGCTCCGTCCTGCCGCAGCGTTGCGGGGGTGGCGAAGGTGTAAACGGAAACGTCCGAAACGGGATAAACCCTGTCAAGCATTACGCCGAGCAGATTTGCGCATGCCGCGCCGCGGCTGTGCCCGCAGACAACTATGATGGGATTTTCGTATTCGGAGAGAGTCTTTTGAGCGCCGAGGAAGACCTCCTCCGCCGCCGAAAGAAAGTTTTCGGAATACACCGCCGACGGGTTACGGGACGGAATTATATCAAAATTCGAGTACCACTCGCCCGCCACGGTCCCGCGCACGGCAATTAGGACCACTGGCCTGACGGCGCCGCTTAGTTCGGCAAAACCGAGCCCGACCGTATACGCCGCGGTGTGCGAAACGTCGGTCTCGTTCTTATCGTAATACTTTTGCGTCCTGACCTCAAATCCCGCGTTGGTAAAAAGTTCGGCCGTCGCGGCGGCAAAATGCCCGGTGCAGAGTTCAAGCAACCTCAGAGCAAAATCAGTCGACATCTCACGTGACGATTCTGGAATCACAAAGTCGATAACGGTCGGCTCATGTCCTTCGGGAGTTCCTGTCTCATCAGCCGAGGTGTCGGGGATAACCGTTTCGTCCGCGCTGTCGGACACTGCCGCCGACGTGTCCGAGGTGTCATCTCCGATATTCCCGTTTTTATTTCCGCAGCCGCATACGGCGATCATTATCACCGCGAGGGCAAAACACAATATGGTCTTTCTCATTTCTCTCTCACCACAGTTTTGTTACGGTTTGATTATACACCATTTGAGCGCATGTTTTATTAACGCAGTGTTAAAAAACGCGCTGTAAAAAAACATTTCGCACCCTCTTGCATTTCTGCCGCGGACGTGGTATAATATCACTCGTCCGTGGAGGC
>JAFZCF010000029.1 GCA_017552165.1 Clostridia bacterium | reverse complement strand
GACGAAAACGGCGAGCCGGGAGAGTGGTCGGAGAGCTTTTTCGAATACGGACTGCTCGCCCCGTCCGATTGGAGCGCCAAATGGATAACCGCCGACTGCAGAATAAGCAAAAAACGGCGCTATCCGGTCGATCATTTCAAAAAAACGTTCAGAGCCGGAAACGTCAAAAAAGCGCGGCTGTATATCTCCGCCTGCGGACTTTACGAGGCGTATATCAACGGGAAAAAGGTCGGGAACGCCGTTCTGACCCCCGGTTCGACCGATCCGAGAGTTCGAGTGCAATACGACGTCTACGACGTGACCGCTATGCTCTCCGGGGGCGAAAACGGGATCGAACTGCTGCTCGCCGACGGCTGGTACCGCGGCTCTATCGGCGCGAAGGGGTTTACATACGTTTTCGGAAAGAAGACCAAGGTCACGGCGCAGCTTGAGATCGCGGACGACGCCGGAAACCTGACGGCGGTCGCAACGGACGGCTCATGGCTGTGGTCGAACGACGGGCCGATCCGCTTCGCCGACCTCAAGGACGGCGAGACGGTCGACAACAGAATGACCGCTTCCTTTGACGGACACGCGGCCGAGACCTCATACGACGGACTTGTAACCTGCTCAAACAACACACGAGTCGTCGAGACGGAGCAGAGCGAGCCGGTCTCCGTTACAAAGACGAAGACGGGCAAAACCACGCTCGAATACAAGAACAACGTCGCGGGGTATATCTCCTTTGCCGTAAACGCGCACGCAGGCGACAGGATCCGCGTCGTCATGGGCGAGATGCTCGACGAAAACGGCGACGTTACCCTGAAAAACGTTCAATGCGTCCGCAAAGGAAAGAAAACGCCCCTGCAGGAGATAGATTTCATCTGCAAAGAGGGCGTCAACGAATACAAGTCCCGCTTCTTCTACGGCGGTTTCAAATACGCGACGGTGGAAACGGACGCGGACGTCGACTTCCGGGCTTTCAGGCAGATCGCAATATGCACCGAAATGAGAGAAACTGCGGCATTTGAGTGCTCGAACGGGCTCGTCAACGTTTTCTTGGAAAACACCGTCCGTTCGCTGAAATCCAACTCGGTCGACATCCCCACCGACTGCCCGACGCGCGAGCGTATGGGCTGGACGGGCGACAGTCAGATCATATTCAATACGGCGTCATATCTCATTGAATACGGCGCTTTCGCGCGCAAGCACCTGAGGGACGTTTTCGACCGTCAGGACAAGAACGGGCGTTTGCCGCAGATCGCGCCTTACTCGGCTGAGGACTGGTTCATGAACGTCATGAACGGCTCGGTCGGCTGGGCGGACGTCGGCGTGCTGATCCCTTACAGGATGTATCTCAAATACGGCGATATCAACGTTCTCGCGGACAACTACGACGATATGGTCAGGTACGCCGAGTTTATGATAAAGAGATGCGGAGGCGCGAAGGGCTTTTACGCGCTGTACGCAAAGCCGCTCCGTCTCTCGAAAGAGAACAGGAAATACGGCGTGAACACCGGCCAGTCGTACGGAGAATGGGCGGAGCCCGCCGACGTCAAGGCGTTCGTCTGGACCGACTTCGCCGAGCCGCATCCGGAGGAGTCGATGGCGTACACCGCCTACGTCCTCTCGCTGATGGTCCGGATCTCCGAGATACTGGGCAGAACCGAAAAGACCGCTCTTTTCAGAGAGTATTCCGAGGGGGTAAAGCGGGCGTATCGGGAGCTTGTTGCCAAGCCGCGATTCTCCCTTGACACGGACAGGCAGGCGAAGCTGGTCAGACCGCTTTATATGGATCTGCTTACCGAAGAGCAGACGGAGTACGCAAAGAAGCGGCTCATTCAGGCGCTCGACGCCTACGGATGGAGACTCGGCACCGGGTTCCTTTCAACCCCGTTCATCCTCGACGTGCTTGCCGATATCGACCCGGAGTACGCTTACAAGCTCCTCGAAAACGAGGAGATGCCCGGCTGGCTCTATATGGCTGTCCACAATACCGGCACCATCTGGGAGGGCTGGGAAGGTCCAAACGCGCAGGCGGGTATCGCGTCGCTCAACCACTACAGCAAAGGCGCGATGGTCGAGTGGCTGTTCGCGGGCATGCTCGGGATCAAGGTCGACGGCGAGAATCACTTCGTTCTGAAGCCGACCGTCGGCGGTCACGTCACAAGCGCCAAAGGCAGCTATCGCAGCGTCTACGGAAAGATCGAGTCGTCGTGGGAACGCGTCGGGAATAAAGTTAAGTATCACTTCGAGATCCCCGTCAACACCACCGCTGACCTCTATCTCAAGGACGTTCACTTCGTCCTCGCCCCCGGCGTTCACGATCACGAGATCGAACTGTGACCTTTCATGTTTTGAAGCCCAATTAAGCTGAATTGCACATTCGGTACATAAGCATAGTTTCCTCTCCGACAGCTACAACCGCATCGCGGTGAAATCGCAGATACATATCCGGCATATTAAGAACATTAAATAACCCGTTCAAGGGGGCAAGATTGCAATTATTGCGGTTTTGCTCCCCTTTTTCAATCTGTTTTTTCAATTGTTGTTTCCGACAGACGAGTTTTTTCTAAAACCTATTGACACCGTGTCAACGGTGTGATATAATACAATCACTGACACGGTGTCAACAACTTTGACGCGGAAAGGAACGTCTATGATAAAAGGAACACCCGAGCTTATCGCCGAGAGGCGTGAGGAAATCATCAACGCGTGCGAAAAGCTTTATAAAACGATGAGCTTCAAAGAGATCACGCTCAAAGAGATCGGAGGCGAGGTACCCTTCTCCCGTCCGACGATCTACAATTATTTTCAGACCAAAG
>JAFZCF010000028.1 GCA_017552165.1 Clostridia bacterium | reverse complement strand
TCCTCCTCGGTCTCGCAACAGACGCGGAACGTGTCCTTTCTCCAGATCTTCTCCATGAATAATGCCTCCTTATGGTTTCACCACAGGGAGGCGTTGTCGCTCTGCCATCGTCCGCCTTGCGGCGTTCAAGCTTTGGCACCTTCCCCTTCGGCAGGCTGCCGTGCGGTCGCAGGGCTTGTCCCTCGCGCACTCTTTATGGATCGTATTCGGTTAATCAGGAAACCGCTCGGCTCCGCTTTCACCAGTACAGCTGATATTTGTCCTCTTCTTCCTTCATAAATCCAAAAGGCTCAAAAGGATTGAAATCGGGATAGTTTTCCGGGAACAAAGAGTAGTCGAAAACAGGATCGGGGATATCGCCTCCGTGACTTATAACGTAATCTATCGAGTAGGCGTATTCGATAACCGTAAGGTGTTCACCGTACGTTGCCATCATCGGACAGACGATGCCCGAGATCTTCCTCACGAGCTTCAGCATATATTCGGCTTCCTGCAGAGTTACCTCCCGCCGGGGCATGACTCGGTCCCGTATTTCCCCGGCGGTCTCCAGCCAGGCATCGAAAAAATATTTATCGTACATCTTTGCCGGCGGTTTGACGTAATCCCCCTCGGCGTTTTTGTATATCAGACACCCGATCTTTTCATATTTCATTGCGGCAGCAATCAGATAGTTTTTGTACTCTCCGCTGCCCCTTTCACTTGTCAGACAGCCGAGAAGCAGGTAAGCGGCGGCATAACCGGCATAATCGGTTTGCGTTCTTATCGTTTTAAGCGTCACCGGAATCTCTTTCAGATGGTGACTCGGATATTTCGGTTTGCGTTTCATCATTTTCGTTCTGTTTTTCCTGTCCGGTTTCTTCGCCGACGCCTTCGCGGCATATAACGAGCCGGCCGTTTGCCTCCCTTACGCAGTGTTCCCACCAGTCGTCGTCCGCAACGGGATCTATTTTGCACATCGGAATTATCGTGTCGAGCACCCTGTCGAAGCATTCACAACAGAAATTGAAGCGTATCCTCATCAGGTCGTATTTTGACCCGTAATTGACAAAGATATCATAGCGGTTGTCTCCGAGCATGACGTCCCATTCGTCAAACGGCTTCCCGCACATCGTACATATTATCTTTTCGGCACCGGATTTTATTTCATCCGGCGTGTGAGTTCCCGTTAAATCAAACCGCTTTTCGCCGTTCACGTGTCGCCTTTTTTTATTGTGTTGTGCTCGAGGAGTTCGCGGCAGAAGCCCATCCTTCCGGATTCCGAGAGACCTGACCACGACAGATCGACGAGAGCCGTCTTTATTTCGGTTTCGCATTTTGCCCCAAGCCCGCGCATATGCTTCAGCGTCCCGTCCCTGACGGCGTCGACAAGCCCGGAGATCGTGTGTCTGCCGGAGCGGTGAAGCGAGTTTTTTACGCGGGTCGAAAAATCAAAGTCGTCTATCGGAGCGCTCATGACCGTGTCGGTGAAAGAGAGGCGGAGGTTGAGAGGCATCTCAAAAACCTCCTTGAGAGTGGTCTTGAAGCCGTGATTCTCGATAGCTTCCATGAGGATTTTCGCCGCGCTGTCAAGCTTTTCACGCCTGCCCGCCGGCGCCTGTGTGACGGGATTCATATCTGTTTGCCCTTTCGTTCGGTTCATTTGAGATTTGTGCCGCGCGGGTTCGCGGAACAATGCTGCTTTAATCTGCTGAGGTCGCCGTCGATCGGGCCGAGCATCGCGTCCCTTGACAGGTGGTGATTCATACGCGGGACGCTGAGGACGCGCACGTTGCTTTTATCGTTATTGTAACGGCCGCTGAAATACCCGAAATTCGGGGCGACGTCGTCGTCTTCGCCGCAGTAGATCACCGCAGGGCCGCGGGATACGTCTTTTACGTTTTCAAACTGCTTTTCAAGCGCGGAGACGAACTCTTTTCTGCCACCGATATTTGTCAGGTTTTCTGGCAGAGCGGGGTTTATCAGTATGCGAGGTATGCCCCGGTCAAACTGAAGGAGATAGAACGCGCCGAGCGAGCTGCCCATAAGCACGTCGGGCTTGTGTTCTTCGATCAGCCCGTCAATAGTTCTGACGCTGAGCTCGGGGTCTGCGTAAGGGATCGCCGGCGCGATGACCTCGTCGTCTTTTCTGACCTCTTGTATGAGCAGGCTCGTCGAATTGTTTGCTTGGCTGCCGTAGCCGTGGACATAAAGTATTTTCATTTTGTCTAAATCACCTCGCTTTTCGTTTTTACCGTGAAACGGCCTCGCAAAAACGCCGCAGGACGGAAATCATGTCCGGATCCAGTCTCTTTTCGCACTCTGTTTTAAGGTAATCCGGAATTCCGAAGAACGCCTCGGCTATCGACCCGGCTATCGCGCCGGTCGTGTCGGCGTCCCCTCCGAGAGATATGACGTTTCTCAGCGTATCCTCGAAATCTTTTCCCTCAAGAAATCCAATTATCGACTCCGGGACGGTGCGCATGCAGTCTTCGTACATCAGAAATCCGGGACGGATCTCGTCGATAGTCCTGTCGAGGTCGTATCCGAACTCGCGCTCGATATAACCCTTGATTTCATTTTTTGAACGGCCGGTCCTCGCGAGGAAAATCGCTGACGCGGTCGCCTCGGCGCCCTTAATTCCCTCGGGATGGTTGTGGCTCACAGCGGCGGTCGCCCTCGCGACCTCGCGTGTCCTTGCGATCGTCTCGTAGAGCCATCCGGCGGGAGACACCCTCATGGCGGAGCCGTTGCCGAAACTGTTATACGGCGCCGCATTCCCGCCCCGCTTCAGCCAGACACAGAAGCGATCGCCGTAGCCGGCGCGGGGATATCTGTTTCCCCATTTCTGCATTGAACGTCGGCAGAGGTTTTCGATCACCCCGACCGGGGCGTCGCGCCCCGCGTCGAGGAGCGCCTCGGCGACGGCGACCGTCATCACGGTGTCGTCGGTAAAGACGCTGTCTTTGCTGAAGAGAGGAAATATCTTTGATTTTGTTTTTTCATCGAACTCGAACGGACAGCCGATCATGTCGCCGAGTATCGCACCGTACGTTTTTTCTTTACCTCATTTTTTCTTTGCTTGCGGTTTTTGTATCGTCGCTCTTCAGGCGGCGGGGTGATTGAACATGTTTTTGTGATTCACCTCTACGAATGCGAAGGACTCTTCTTTTGCGCCTGGAAATTTTTTCAGCTCGGCTCCTATCTTGTTGGCTCTGTCGTAAGTCATGGATTTGCAGATAAGAGTGCAGGCGCTGCGGTTTGTTGCGGTGAGCACGGTCTTTATATCGGGGACTGTGTTGAACTTCGCAAGACACGACTGCATGCCGTACGGATGGATTGAAAGGCCAATCATGTATGTGATGCGCTCGTCGGCGTCTTCGGCAAGGAGCGTCTCGTAGCCGAGTATCTTACCGCTCTTTTCGAGGGTGTCGATGCGGGCTTTTACGCTCGGACGCGCAAGACCTATCGCGTCTGCGATTTCGGTGTACGACAGTCTCGCGTTGTCGGAAAGCATGCGTACTATCTTTTCGTCAATGTTGTCGAGTTTGTGTTTCTTGCTCATTTTCTGCCCTTTCTTTTTGTCTTCTTGTTGCTTTTTTGTCCTTATTTGTTGGACACAAAGGGGACAAAAAAGCCGGTAGCGGGTAAACTTTCATCGTTCAGGCATTAGCACCTTGCTAACTTTATCATTTCACAGGTTGCTGTACGGTCACGGGGCCTGTCCCTCGCGTACTCTGGATGTCTGCTGCCCGGCCTCTCCGGACGACAATGATATTATACCACAAAACCCCTGAAAAGTCAACTCAAAAACGGGATTCCGTGTACCATAAACGGTACATACGGTCACGCATCAGGTTATGACGTTTTGCGGAACAGTTTCCGGTCGCGGGCGGCGCGAACGCGGTCATAACAGGGCCTCCTCACCCTCGCGTTCTCCTGACTTCCCTGCCCGATCTCACCGGACCACGATAATATTATACCACAAAAAGCCGCGGTTCTCAACACGAAACCAAAAGCCCATTGCCAAAAACGGTACATGCTTCAACATCAAAAAACTATTTTATAAAGATTTCAGGCACCATTCCGGATATCTGTCTATTATTCTCTGCATATTCGCGCGCCCCACGGGGTTCATCGTGTGGATTTCGACGCGGTAAAATCGCCGTCCGGCCTCGAGCCAGTCAATCAAACGGATCCCGTCGCCGCCGTCCGCGGCATATTCGCCGAGGTCGTGGTCGCAGTCAATGACGTCTATCTTTATTCCCTTTCGCTCGCAGGAACGAATCACCGCCTTCGCCTCGTTGACGCTGTGACAATGCAGATATCCCTCGGGCGCGGGGCGATTGTCGTCGAGCCATATCTTTACGCGGCCTCTGCACACGGCGCCCGCGGGCACCGCCGGTCTGAACTCGATGACTCTGACCCCTTTGTCCTCAGCGTACTTTACCGTGTGTCTCGTCCCGCCTCCGCCGCCGTTGTACACCGCAATCAGCCGGGACGACCGGTCGACCATCCAGTCGTCGCGCGCGAAAAACGCCGCCCTGCCGGGGGAATCGCCGACAACGTAAACCTCGTCGGACTCGTTGACTACGCGTCTGAATCTTACGCGCCATGCGCCGTCCCAGCATTTGCCGTTCTCAACTCCCTCAAAAGGTATCGCTGAGATAAGCTTAACGCAGGCGCCTTCTTTCTTGAGACGGATAATCTCCTCGGCCGCCCATATATCGACGCCTCTCTGCGTACCGTTTATAAATCTGGTAAATCCGCAGGAAACCGCCGACCTGATCTGAAGCGCGAGCCAGTCTATGACCTCGCCCTCCGGGAATTTGAGCCGCTCCGGTCTGTGCCCCGTAAAGGAGCAGGTCTTCTTTTTCAGAAACTCGTCTTCGGAAAAATCAGTCATACTTTGCCTTTGCATTTGTCAGAATTTCCCTGACTCTTGCGGCGATCGAGAGCGGCGCCTTTACGGTCACGCAGTCGCACCATTCGGCGGCGAACCTCGCCGCCGCCTCGGGCATAAGCGTGATTTTGAACAGCGAGCTGCCGTCCCCGTCCGCGGAATACCTGACGGCGAGATTCCCGAACCTGTCGCGGATCTTCATCGCGCCCCGCCCGTCGGCGGAAAGCACGAGCTCGACCGGCTCCTCTACCCTTTCGCAAGGCAGAGACGCCGCTATCGTGGGGAGCAGCCCGTCGTTTTTCATCCATTTGAAATAGCGGAAATCCCACGGGGCCTGCTTCTTTTCGTAGTTCGAAATCATATCTATCCTGTGCGCGAACGCGGTCGTTATGTCGGTATAGCCGAGAAGGTAATAGAAACCTCCCGATCTGATTATCCTTCCCGTCCTGACGTTTTCGAATCTGACCGGTATCCCGTTCCTGTTCGGGTATGAATAACTTAGCGCGTTGTCGTACGCATCCTGGATTATACCGTAAAGCCGTGAGTCAAGATATTTCTCTTCCGTTTTCATGTCTTCGTCGGCAATATAGACGAGTTTGTCTTCCGCGTTCGTATTTGCCGGTATGAAGTAACGGGTAGTCATGTTGTCGCACAGG
>JAFZCF010000027.1 GCA_017552165.1 Clostridia bacterium | reverse complement strand
TATTATACGTGAAGGGAGGCGAAAAAGGGACAGCAAAAAGCCGTCCCGCGCCGATTTTACAATTTGTTAACAAGTTGCCGCCGATACAGGCAGCAAAAGCCCGCCGCGCGGTGCGCGGCGGGCGGTGCCTTTCTGCCAGATCATTTGAATATCCCGTTTAGACCGTATCTTTCAAACAGTCTTCTGTAATTAAACTCCGCAGTCTTGACCTTTTTCCCGGAGTTTTCGCCCGCGACTTTGTTTCCGAAAACCGTGGCGCAACGGCCGTTCGAAAGAGGAATCAGGTAATCCTCTGACATTTTTGCGCCGGTGATGTCTTTTACGTCGTCGGCGGCGTCGTATAAACGGCAATAGTACTGCTCCTGTCCCTCTCCGGCAAAAGGAGTCGTATCGGTGTCCGTAATTATTTCTCCTTCATTGCAGTACTCGGGGTACATCTTTGTTGAATTGAAGCAATATTCCGCTTCATCGATGGAAAAGATAATCTTACGGAAGTACTCAGCTTGAAAAACTCCATCCGACAGAGCGGAAATCAGTCCTTTTACTCCGTTGAAATCGGGCTTGTATACTGTTGCATAGCATCTGAGGGCTTTATCGTTCGGGACGGAACTTATAAACACGATGAACTCGTCGGAATCATCGGGATCATAATAATACGCCGCCGCATATTTCCCCGTGAACGAAACCTCAACCTGAGCTCCTTCATCATGATCCTGCACAACGTCTTCCTGACTTAACGGCTCTCCCAGAGTTCCCGGGGGAGCGATAGAAACTTCGTCCGGGATTGAACTCACATCGGTTTTAACCTCAGATATTGGTGAATACGTAAACATACATGAGCAAAGAATCGAAAGTGAAAGCACTGACAATGCAAAGCATGTAAAACACCGTGTCTTTTTCATATTATGACCGTACCTTTCTTTTTTTGTTCGGTAAGAATGGAAGCATGCTTTTCTCCTTGTCCTACACCTATTATACGTGAAGGAGGACGAAAAAGGGACAGAAAAAATCCGTCACTTTGATATTTTACAGTTTGTTCACGAAAGTCCGCTTCAAACTTTTCTCGCGCAGAGCGGGTTTTCGTAGAGCTTTCCGCCGTTCGCGAAATAATTGTACGACCTGCAGCCGCCGGCGCACACGCAGCCGTATACGCAGCTCGCGCACTTGCCCGTCAGCATGTCGGGCGAAAACTTTCTGTTGTACGAAAAGGCGTCGGGATCCTCCCATATCTCGCGGAGCGTCTTTTCCCTGAGATTGCCCTCGTTGAAACGCTCGTCGTACATAGACTCGCAGCCGCGGACGTTGCCGACGCTGTCGATGCCGATGCCGGTAAGACCCGCCGAGCAGCCCTCGAAGCTCGCGCCACGAGTGCCGCGGAGATTGCCCTCCTCCGGCGTGTAATACCCGATGTTGTCGGCGATGCCCACGTAAAAGGGGGCGTCCGGCGCCGTTTTGCTGACGAAATCTATCACCTTTGCGGCGTCGAATCTCACGTCGACCGCGCCGCCCGCGGCGTTGCCCATCGGAGAGCACGCCTGTATCTGCCACGCGAAGATCGGATAGTTTTTGAGAACCTCGTAAAACTCGCCGAGACGGGGGGCGTTGTCCGCGCGGAGCGCGCTTATCACCGAAACGGGGATCCCCGCGCCGGTCAGGACGTCTATCGAGCGGAAGGCCCTGTCGTAGCTGCCCTTCTGACGGAAAGCGTCGTGCACCTCCCTCACGCCGTCGACCGAGACGGCGACGGACTCTATCCCGACCTCCTTGAGAGACGAGATTATCTTGTCGGACATCGTGAAGCCGTTTGTGATTATACAGGTCTTGACTCCCCTCGACGTCAGCGAATCGACGATGACGTCCCAGTCGGGGCGCATAAAGACCTCGCCGCCTATCATCGAGACGCGGCGGCAGCCGAGCTCGGCGGGCTGGCGCGATACCCTGAGGCACTCGGCGGTCGTCAGCTCGTTCTCACGCGCCTTTCCTCCCGACGAGCCGCAGTAGGCGCATCTGAAACAGCACGCGAGGGTTATCTCCCAGACGGCGCTCCTCAGGGAATACGGGAACGGCTCAGCTGTTTCCCTTATCATTTTGCAATACCGATCCGCACTCGGGGCAGAACTTCGAGCCCTCGGGGACGGGACTGCCGCACCCGGGGCAGAACTTCGAGCCCGGCGCGGGCGTCCCCTTGTTCTCGTCTTTTTTCTGTTCGGCTTCGGGCTTTGGCGCGAAAAAGCCGCCGAGCGCCGGGCCGTTGTTGTTATAGAACTGCGGCCCCGCGTAGGCCATCATGAACATGGCGGGGTCGGGTCCCGCGTAAACGCCGTTGAAGGGCGCGGGGGAGGGCTCCGGCTTTTTTTCCTCCGAGACATCGGGCGCTTTTTCTTCGGCTTCCGCGGCGTCCTCCGGCTCTTCGGGCTCTCCGAAGAACTCGGGCCCGGCATAGACCTCCTCGATATCGACGTCGACGGGAGGCCCGGCGTAGACCGGCGCCTCGATCACCGGCTCGGGCTCCCGCTTCGCGAAATATTCGGGACCGGCGTAAACGAGGTTGATCGGCTCGCCGTCCCTGCGGGTATCATCGTCTCCGAACATCTCGGGACCGGCGTAGACCGCCTCGACCGCGACGTCTCTCGGCGGTCCGGCGTAGACCTTTCCGGTCCTCGGCCTTCTGTCAAAATACTCCGGCTCGGCGTAAACGTCGGCCATACTGTTCTTTTTCCTGAAATACTCGGGACCGGCGTAGACCGCCTTTGCCATTTCCTCTTTTTTCTTTTTGCGCGAAAAAAGTTTTTTGAGCCCCGGGAATATCTTTTTATCAGCCATTTTCGTGTCCTCTCGTTCTTACTCGAATCTCGCCTTGTACTCGGCGATGCAATTTGCGATTATACGCCTCGCCTCCGCCTTGCCCTGCACCTCGTTCACCACGGTCTCCTTGCCCTCAAGGTTTTTGTAGACCGTGAAAAAGTGCCTCATCTCCTCGAATATGTGCGTCGGGAGCTCGCTTATATCGTGATAATAGTTGTAGGTCGGGTCGCTGAACGGGATGGCGATGATCTTTTCGTCCATCATCCCCTGGTCGCGCATGCATATAACGCCTATGGGATAGCACCTCACGATGCTGAGCGGCGCGAGGCACTCGCTTGACAGAACGAGCACGTCGAGCGGGTCGCGGTCGTCGGCGTAGGTGCGGGGGATGAGCCCGTAATTCGCAGGATAGTGCGTCGAGGTGTAGAGGATGCGGTCGAGGATCAGGTGCCCCGTTTCCTTGTCGAGCTCGTATTTGTTCCGCGAGCCCTTTTCGATCTCGATCAGGGCGATGAAATCGTCGGGCGTTATGCGGGACGGGCTTATATCGTGGATTATGTCCGACATATCTTCCTCCGTCAGAAAAGTTTTAAAAAATCTATCTCTTCGGGCGGGACGGTGAATTCCTTTCCCCTGAGATAGGAAAGAAGGCCGTCCTCAGCGTCAAATCTGAGATAATACGAAACGAGCGCCTGAGACCCGAAGCCCAACCGCCTGTCGTCCCCGTTTTTGCCGTACTTGCCGTCGCCGAGGAGCGGGTGGCCGGAGGCCGAGAACTGGGCCCTTATCTGGTGGGTCCTCCCCGTGAGGAGCGTCGCCTCGATGAGCGACAGCCCGCCCGAGACCGAGATTACGCGGTATTGTGTGACCGCCTCCCTGCCGCCCGGGAAGGGGGCGCTCCCGACCTTAACGGTGCTGCGGTCGGCGTCCTTTTTTATGTATCCGACGAGCCGCCCGGACCTCTCCGGCATTTCGCCGTGCGCGGCGAGGAGATATTTTTTCGTGACGAGCCGCTCGCGTATGACGCGGTCCGCCTCGCGGAGGGCCGCCGCGTTCTTCGCCGCTATGACGAGCCCCGAGGTGTTGCGGTCTATCCTGTTGCAGAGAGACGGGGAGAACGACCTCTCGTCCTCCGGCGAGTACTCTCCCTTTTTCATGAGATACGCCCGGAGCTGTGACGTCAGGTTGTTGACGTCGTTGTGCGCGTCGGCGTGGCAGGACAGCCCCGAGGGCTTGTTGACTATCAGCAGGTTTTCGTCCTCGTAAACGACGGAAAAGGCAGGCGTGACGTGGGAAAGTCGGCTTTTTTCAAGCCCCGGATCCCGCGCGCCTATCGCGTCCTCCGGCAGATAAACGCGCACGGCGTCGCCTTCCGTGAGGATCTGTGACACCTCCGCGCGCTTTCCGTTTACGCGGATATCCTTTCTGCGGATCGCCTTGTACATGAGCGAGGCGGGGAGATCGCGGAAAGTCTTTGATATGAACCTGTCGAGCCGCTGCCCCGCGTCGTTTTTTCCGACCGTGAATTCTCTCAGCCCCATGTCAGCCCCGGTCGATGAAGATCGGCTCCTCCGGCTCGGGCTCGGGCTCCGCCGCCGCCGCCTCGTGAGTCTTTGCGCCCACGTCGTCGCTGACGTAATACGGGTCTATCATATATTTCTTGACGACGGGGTACGCCGCGTACACTCCGGCGAAATTGACGAACGATATGAGGATAAGGAGCGGGAGTATCACCCCGACAGGCATCAGCACGGTCATGAAGAGCGCCGCCTCGAGGATGCCCGCGAGGACCATCCCGAGGATCGCGAGCGCGTTTCGTTTTATGCCGAGCGCGGCTAAATTGAATGAGTTTTTGAACATTTTCCAGATCGAGAGGTCAAACGTCACGAGCTGGACGTAGATATAGTATCTCATGATCGAGTACATCAGCGCGACGATGACCATTACGCCGAAGAACACGGCGAATGCGGTCATCACCGACCCGCCGAGGAAGAAGATTACGAGGTCGTACGCCATCATGGCAATGAGGACTGCGTCTATCACGCCGAATATCATCGCCTGGCGGAAATTTCTTTTTATCGCGTGGATCACGTCGTCGGCAAAGCTCGTCGGGTCGCCCTTGACTATGTTTCTCATCACGTACACCGTCGCCGTGTTGACGAGCCCGAAGGTCAGTATCACGAGCACGGTCATCCAGGCAAACACACTCGTTGCGACCGTCGGGAGCGACGAGACCGTCCCGACCCCGTGGACTCCGTATATCGCCAGCGTGGCGGGGGAAAAGCCCGAGATCGACGTTATGCCGAAAAGCGGCGCGGCGAGCGAGGATGCCGGCGCGATCACCGCCTCGTCGAGCGATCCCGAGAGCGCGAGGGCGCCGAAAAGGATCGGGAAATTGCCCAGCACGAAGAAAATGTTGAGCGCGAACATCATATTGAAATTGTTCCAGAAAAACGAGAAAAACCCCTTGAGGTCCCTCGGCCGCTTCGCCTCCGCCTTCGTCAGGCCCTTGCCGCCCGACGGGTTGAATATGCTGTAAAGCAGATGCTTAGGGAGTTTTCTGTTCTTTTTTTCCGTATCTGACATTTTTCTCCGCCTCCCATCCTTTTATATGATACCATGTTTTTGTCAATAAATCAAGTCGGCGGCAAAAGAAGCGCCTCGCCGTGACAGGCGGGGCGCTGAGCGTGTTTTTGATATTATTCCGCGCCGGCGACGTCGGCGCCTCCTTTTCGGCGTCAACTTGTCACAAAAGGATGAAGATGTCCGTGGAGAAAAAACAGATCTTCAAAGTTTACACTGTTTTAACACTGAAACGAGATTTCGTTATATTCCAAATTCTTGCTGTATTCCACACGATCGCCGTATACTTGCCTCAGACGATCCGGTACAACGATTTCGCTCGCTCCACCGGAATCGACTATGATTCCGTTGTGCAGCAAAAAAACCGTCGCTTTCAGAAACAGCGCGTGATTAGGATTGTGGGATGACAGAATGATCGTTTTCTTTTCGCTTTCTGCCAGTTCTTTCAAAACAGCCAGAACCTTATACTGATTGCAGATGTCCAACGACGAGGTCGGCTCGTCCAGCAGGATCACGTCCGTTTTC
This sequence comes from Clostridia bacterium, assembly GCA_017552165.1. Next base: position 7,511 of record JAFZCF010000027.1, on the reverse strand, counting down.
TGCACAACCGCCGCGGCGATAGATACGATTTGTCGCTCACCGCCGCTGATCTCTCCGAGTTTTTTATCAAGTAGCAGAAAAACGCCAAATCGTTTTGCCGTCTCATTCACAAGCGAGATTTCTTCCTCGCTCGGCAATTCATAAACCTTAACCCTGTTTGCCGCACTGAAAAGCATATAATCCAGCACCGTGAAGTCGTCGATTCTTCCGAATTGCTGTGCCACATAGGCAATCTTGCGTGAACGTTCCTTGATTGACATCCCTTCTGCCGGGTGTCCCGCATACATTATTTGCCCTTCATCCGGACGGTACAATCCAGCGAGCAGTTTGATCAGCGTGGTTTTGCCCGACCCGTTCAGTCCGAGCAGAACAGAAATCTCCCCTTTTTCAAAAAACGCGTTTGCACCGTTCAACACCACGGGCGTGGTTTTGCCGTATCGGTATTTCAGATTTCGGATCTCAATCATGTACGTACGACCTGCCTTTCAGCAATAAAATCAGCACGAACACGATCGTCCCGAAGAAACCTGTCACCGCGGAGAGCGGGATCTCCGCCGCGGTAAAAGTGCGCGCAAGAATATCCGCAACCATCATAAACACAGTTCCGAAAAGGATTGAAAGCGGGATCGTCCGCGTGGTATTCCTGCCAACGATACACCGCACGATATGCGGAACGACCAGCCCGATCCAGCCGATCGTTCCGGCAACCGATACCGACGTCGCGGTCAGCAGCGTTGCCAGCACGATAATGATTCCCCTATACACACGATAGTTTATCCCTCTTGTCTGTGCTTTCTCACTGCCCATTGCCACGATGTTGATCCTCCAGCGCAGCACAAAGGAAACGATGACACACGAAAGAACGATCGGCAAAAGAACCCAGACGTCGTCCATAGTCGAATCCTCAAAAGATCCCATCAGCCAGAACGTGATGCTCGCGAGCGTGCTCTCCGTTCCCGCCAAATACTTGACGAACGCCAGAATCGCGCCCGCGAGTCCGCCGACAATGATGCCCGACAGTACCATTGTCAATGAAGATCGATTACGGAACACACGGGAAATCAGTACCGTCAGCATGACCGTGCCGATCCCGAACACAAATGCAAAGGCGCCGACAAATACTGACGAAAGTCCCGCAACGATTGCGATCGCAGCGCCGACGCCGGCGCCGCTCGACACGCCCAGAAGATCGGGCGAGACCAGCATATTCTGGAAGGTTTCCTGATACAGAAGCCCGGACAAACTCAATGCCATCCCGACAAGCGCCGCAACAATCGTTCTGGGCAGGCGGAGATTCAGAATGATGCTTCTCTCAATTTCCCTGTCTTTGTCTCCTCTGAGAGCTTCAAGAAATCCGCCCGGTGAAATATTGTATCTGCCGATCATCAGCGCCAGGCAGAAAACGACGATCATCAGCGCCAGGGCAAGCAAAACGACAAAAAATGTCCTTTTGCTTTTCATTGCGCAAGGAGCCCTCCGCTTCTCGAGTAACCGTTCAGCATATTGTTTATTTCATCGTCCGTGAGTGTGACCCCGAAGAATTCCAGGCTGTAATCGCGGATCATTTTCTGAACGTCAAAATGGAAATACTCCGGATAGAGTTTGTTCGCCTGATCGCAAAGAAACACCGGAGAAAAAACCGATAACTGCTCAAACATCGTCAGGCCTATCGGGATATTATAGATCCGGTTTTCTTTTACCGCGTCAAGATGAACATACGGCTCTTCGGTGCGCAGGATGTTCTCCAACGTCTTTTGATAGATCCCGCCGATCACAAACACGTCTGGGTTGATTTTACAGATCTCTTCCGCCGATGGTTTGGTCGATGAAAAATCACTTCCCGTGTATTTCATTCCCAAAACGCAATACGCATACTCCACAAAGGATTTGCCGGTATCGGTGTATCCGATGCCTTTGTTTTTGTCACCGCGCACGTAATAGACCGTTCTCGCTGCGTCGTTGTGCTTTGCAAGTTCCGTCTGAATTCCGCTGACCGTGTCCGACATATGTGCTTTCCAAGCGTCAACTCTCCTTGCAACATCCTCGCTGTCCCAGATCTGCTTGACAAGATCCGCAAAGAAATACACGTACTGATCAAACGTCGGATTTCCGTAAAGGCTGACGTTCAACGCTTTGATTCCGTGCTCCTTCAGAGCGTCGGCGATGTACTTTTCCGGTGCAAAAACAATATCCACACCGCGTGAGAGAAACGTCTCATAACTCTCTTCATACTGGCAGCTGTATCGGCTTGCAGCATCCTTGTCGAAAACGCCCGCCCACTCATTTTCAAGCAGCGAGTAGTACACACCGTCGATACAATCGCCCAATCCGAAGGCAATCAGCAGGTCGTAGGTCGTTCTGGAAACGCAGGCGACCTTTTGGGGATTCTTCTTCACCTCGACCGTTTCGGCGAGCATATCTGTAACCGTAACCGTTTCAACGGCCGATTGCTTGTCCGCGCAAGAGGTAAACGCAGTCACTGAGCAAAAAAGCGTTATCAGGACCAATAAGAAACTTGTAGTTTTTTTCATGTCAGACTCCTTCTGTGGCACGTAGTGTTTTCCGGTCGATGTATCAGCCGAAAGAACACCACCGATTATACTTTTTTAGATTTGCTTTGATACGGATTGATTGCTGGTTAGTGAGGAGGTAAAGCAATAACCGTATGAATTGCCCCTTTCGAAAGTCAGGCGGCGAAGATTTCGCCCGCCGTCAACGGCTCCTTAGTTGATCCGGGACTGCTGTGCTGACTTTTTCTGTTGGAGAACGACTCCGCGTATCTGAATACACCAATTTTTGCCTCCTTCATTTTAGCATAATTCGTACGGTAAATCAACTCTTTCATTAAGCTCGCGAAAAAGCTTTCAACGCAGGAATTATCGTAAGGACACCCCGGCACGCTCACACATACTGCAAGAGAAACCGGGAGCGGCGCGCCCCCGGTTTCGGTGCGGTTTCTGCGGACGGCGATCCGCTCCGTATGAGGGGGCCGCCCCGTACCTTTCATATTTGAGCGTCAGTTCTCCGCGCCGGCGACGTTCACGCCGCTGATGCGCATGGCGTACGGACCGTCGTAGGAAGCCGTGCGGTATCTGTCCGTCGAGAACACGACGCCGTTCTCGCACGCCGGCAGCCGCCCGTTGACCGAGCCGCCCGTAACGGGCGTGACGCTGTCGCCGTCAACGAGGTACGCGAGGCGTATCTCGCCGCCGAAGTTGCCGGTGAAGCTGTCCATCTGGAAATCCGAATAGACCACCGTCACGAGGCAGGGCTTTTTCTTCATATCCTCGAAGGAGAGGCGCCCCTTGTTGTCGCAGCCGAGCTTGCGGTAGCCGCCCGTCGGCTCCACGCCGAGATAGCGGCAGAGACGGTTGGACCCGTGCACGGTCTTCAGCACTCCGCGGCGGAGCAGCGGACGGTCCTTCATCGGGATACCCTCGTCGGAGAACGGGGAGGTCGCGAGGAGCGTCAGACTGATCTTCTCGCCCTTTCCGGTGTTCTGCACCTCGTCGCCCGCCTTCCACTCGGAATAATGCGGGTAAATCATCGCGGCGTCGGCGCGGTCCTCGTAGTACGAAAGGACCTCGGGCACCTGATTGCCGCAGAGAACGACGTCGTAGACCCCGCTCTTGAGGATCTTCTGCGCCCTCGCCCTGTCGCGGACGTTCCTGAGCGCCTCGGCGACCTTTGCGGTGAGCGCCTCGGCGTCGGGAGAGTCGTACTCGAAAATGTTGTGAAGCTCAACGTCCTCGGGCTCGACGCACTGAACGACGAACTCCCCGCATACGCGGCCGTTCGTCCAGCGGACGTCCGTCCCGTTCGACGTGACTATGCGGTGTCCGTTCCTCTCAAAGAACATCTCGGCGGAGTTGAGGAACGCGTCGCCGCCCTTGTCCGCCTTGAAGAGCGCCGCGATCATCTTCTTTTCGCTCGCTCCGAGCAGCCCGGCGGACTCGCCGGGTTTCTTTTTGCTCTTTACGGGGTCCGGAAGATCGTATCCCGGGTTCAGCGCGAACTGAGCCGCGTAATAGGCGTCCTTTATCTTTTCCCCTATCTCGGCGGAGGACATCCCCGGGGTAAGGGTGACCGTCGTAAAGCCCTTTTTGTCGCCCTCGGCGCGGAAGACCGCAACCTCGCATTTTTCGACCGTCTTCGAGCGGCGGGTGTCGAGCTGTTTCTTTACGAAAAAGTACTCCGAGCTTTCGGATACGGTCTCGCTGATGCGCCACTCGGCGACTGCGTTCGCGAGGAGGGCGTTTCTGATTTTGTTCAAAAGACTCATTATCTTAGATTCCTTTCCGAAAAACTCATCCGAGACGGATACGCGCCTTCATATACGGCCCGCCGTCCGAGACCTTGACCCATTCCTTGTAGCCCTTGCCGCAGAATCCGCTGCCGCTGAGGACCTTTTTGTTGCCCATCATGCTGACGGATTTCAGGAGGTCGGGAACGTATCCCGTGAGCACTATCGGGGAGAAGATGCGCCCCGTGAGCTTTCCGTCCTTTATCTCCCTCGCTATGTTGACCATGCACTGGATGCCCCAGTTTTTGGGGTCCTCCATGCCGGAGCTCGGGTTTTCGAGCAGGAAGCCGTATTTTACCGACGCGATCATTTTGTCAAGCGTCGAGCGGCCCTTTTCGAAATACGTGTTCGTCATGCGGGTGTACGCCTTGCGCTCGTAGCTCTCGCGGCGGCCGTTGCCCGTCGGCTCCACGCCGAGACGGACGGCGCTGAGCCCGTCGCAGATGCCGGTGCGGAGCACGCCCTTGTCGATTATGACCGTGTCGGTCGTGAGGTTGCCCTCGTCGTCGAAGAACGCCGTGGCGGTCTGATCTACGGCCGAGCCGTCGTGCATCGTCACGAGCGGGCTCGCCACGTACCGGCCCACGAAGTGCTTTGCGAGGGCGCGGTCCTTGACGAACATATCCATCTCGACCCCGTGGCCGAAGGCCTCGTGGACGATCATGCCCGTAGTGTCGGGGTCGCAGATGCAGTCGTATTCCCCGGGGATCATCGGCTCGCTCTGAGTGAGCTCGAGCGCGACCGACACGACCTCGTCGACCTCGTCGTACGCGGCGTCGAGGACCTCCATGCCGCCGAGCGCCGAATACGGTCTGTAATAATCCTTGATCTCGTCGCCCTTTCTCGCGAGCGCGATGACGGCGGCGTTGGTCCACATACACGTCTCGTCGAGATCGCGGTTTTCGGAAATGAAGATCTTGCGGTAAACGCGGTAGGACGCGCGGCAGGAGAAGTCGAGCACGCCTTCGCGGCGCATGCCCTTCTCTCTCACGGCGGTCAGTTTGGCGATTATCGCCTCGTCGCCCATCTTTTTCGGATCGACGAGATATTTCGTCGATTTTTTCAGCTTTGCCGGGGTGCCCTGAGGAATCGGGGTCGGCAGGGGCTTTATACCCTTGCAGTTCTTTTTCTGCTCCGCCGCCTTTTCGGTTATCTTTCCGACGATCTCGGGGATGAGCTTTTCCGAAAACTCGTTGAACGAATACTCGACGCAGCCCGTTTCGTCAAAAACGCGCGCGACGAAGCCCGTCCCGCCCATCCAGCTGCCCGACACGATGTTTATGCCCGAACGGGAGACGGACCACGAGCGGTTTGCGTCAGCGACCGCGAGCACCGACGCGTACGCGTATTTCTTTCTGAGCTCGGCGACGAGCTTTTTCATCGCCGGCTTCTGTCTTGAAATTGCTGGAAACATTGTTTCTAAATCTCCTTGAATGGATGAATCGATATATTATATCCCCTCGGGCCCTTTTTGTCAAGTAAAAACCCCCGGCGCGTGCCGGAGGCAGGGCAAATACGGCAAAAAATTCTCCCCCGCCGGGCCCTACACCGGCGGAGGAGAGATAAAGGAAATGAATCTTTATTTGATTGACTGTCACAATGAGATGATTTCTGCGCGGTCATTTACGCGCGGCAGTTCTCAGGCAGATAAGCCATAAATGCTCTGTCTGTTACGCCGGCGGGAACATTGATCGATTCGATAGCTGCACAATTCTCGAAAGCGTGTTCTTCAATAGTTCGGAGCGAGTCCGGAAGGGAAACTGTTCTGAGCGACGAACATCCTTCAAAAGCATAATTGGCGATAAACAGGACGCCATCCGGAAGAGCAATCGACGTGAGCGACGTGCAACCGCTGAACGCGTATTCGTCAATTTTATATACGCCCTTCGGTATTGAAATTGATTTAAGAGACGTACATCCCATACACATATTTTGAGAAATCAATGTGATTTTGTTTCCGGTGAAGGTTATCTTTTCAAGAAAACTGTCCCGCGCGAACGCATCGGCACCTATATACTCAATGTTTTCCGGAAGAACGATTTCTTTAAATACAGGTACAAAACCCGAGGTAAAATTGAATGCAAACGCGCCGCTCTCTATCCTGACGGCGTTCGGAGCGTCAATAATTACTTTTTCCATATCGTAACCGTATCTGCTGTCCTTGACAAAAGGCAGGGTGTTTATCTTTTCGGCTTCAGTGTGATATATGCCGATCCCGTCTTCAATGTGAACCCACGCGTTATCCGAAAGCAAAGAACCTTCTGCGGGAGCATAAAAATCGATTTCAAAAGTAGTTACAGCGCCTTCAAAGCTGACCGTAACAGTAGTAAGACCGCAGAGCATTAACTGATCCATACCGCTGTAATATCCGCTTGCCCACAAAGCCGGATCGGGATAGCATTCCAGAAGACCGTCTTCATATTTTATCGTTTTCGACGTCCCGTTGCTGTAAATCACCTCAACTGCCAAACCGTTATAACTGAACTTTTCGTTCGCGCAAAGTTTTATGGTCCGTTCGTCCGGTAATCTTCTTAATGATATTTTATCGACTTTTTCGTCTGTCGCTGATGACTCGTTAGAAACGGCAAACACGATTTCAAATTCCGCAGCGTCTGCGTTCCATCCGTAATTCCTTGTGATTTTATTCCACTGATATTCCGACCCGTCATAATAAACCGTTTTAAGGGATTCGCACGCGCCGAAAGCGCCAATTTCGATTTCTGTCAATGAAACCGGCAAATGCACCGTTTCAAGCGCTGAACAGAGATTAAAGAGATCTTCACTGAGGACGTTTACTCCCTCCGGAATAGTGATTTCGGAAAGTGCCGTACAGTCGCAAAACGCCATTGATCCAAAACTCATATTTCCGGAATTGAATGTGACGCTTTCAAGAGCGTAGCAACGCCAGAAAGCGTTTTCGCCTATCAATGTCACGCTCTCAGGAATGATAATGCTTTCTATATCCGTCCTGTGGTTTGCGAAAGCGCTGTCGCCAATTGCGGTGACAGGCATACCGTTATACTCCGACGGAATAACTACTTTAGGGTCGTTAATTTGAACAACATCTGTCAGCACATATGCTTTTTTCCCCGATAATCGTTCAAACACAAATTTGTTCTCGGCTTTAGGGATATCACTTACAAGCGTCGCGTCCGTTTCGGTTGAATCGTCTGCCGGAGGCTCTGTCATGATATTGGTTTCAGGCGCG
>JAFZCF010000026.1 GCA_017552165.1 Clostridia bacterium | reverse complement strand
TCCCGGGACAATATTATCATAAAACCGTTTGTTTGTCAATCTGCCCGGTCCATGTCATAATTGTAATAAGGAGTGTTGAGCATCCCCGCCTGCGCGAAAAGAACGGGATCGTGACGGATTATATAATCGATATACGACGCGACCATCCGGGACGTGAGGAGGTATCCCGCGGGGTTCATATGTCCGTACAGGAAAAAGTTTTTCATGAATTCCGCGTCATAGACAGGGGCGTACCTGTTGAGGTCTATCACGTGATTGTGCGTGAACTTCCCGGGGATTTTGCGAAGGAGCTCCGCCTGGGCCGCCGCACGGGTGTTGAAGAATTCGTCGTTTCCGTGCCTCGGCATGGTTATATGGAAGAAATGGGCGTCGGGGCTTATCTCGCGATAGCGGGAAATGATCCTGCCGTACCATCCGGCGAAGGTGTCGGGGTTGTTCTGCCAGTCGTCGGTCCTCATATCGTCTATGTCACCGACGGTGTAGTCCCAGCCGCAGAGATCGTTCACGCCGAGCGCGATGATATAACAGTCCGCCTTGATCTCGGGATTCCAGAAACCCTGCGCCTCGGCGAAGGATCTGCAGTATTCGAAGGTCGTCATTCCGCCGCGGGAATAATTGTAAACCTGCGAGCCGACGAGACGGCCGAGATACTGTCCCCACGAATACTCGAATTTGTCGTGATAACTGCGGTTTCCGTCCTTGTCAGCGGCTTCGAACTCGCCTGACGAGAGGCTGTCTCCTATGCACACGATCTTGCGGAATATACCTGCGAATCCTCCGTCGGCGGGCATCCTGTCGAGCGGTTTTTCATTTTCTCCGGCGTAATAGTCTCTTACGTTCATGATTTTTCCTCTTTTCTTTTTCTTAAACGTTTTATTATTCCGACGGCAATGACCGCGGCGGCGTATCCGGCGGAAAGCCAGACGATGACGTCACCGACGCACGTGTAGAGCGTTTTGCCTTCGACGTATCTGACGTCCGACGTGACGTATCCGGTCAGGAGCGGTCCGAGCGATTCTTTTATCGAGCCGTTCGGGTCTATGACCGACGAGACGCCGGTGTTTGCCGCGCGGACTATATATTTTCCCGTTTCGACCGCCCTCAGCGCGGCGTGTCTGTTGTGCTGATATACTGCGGTCGAATCCTTGTACCACGAGTCGTTCGTCGAGAGAAGGATCAGTTCCGCCCCGTCGGCCGCCGTGCTCCTGGCAAGGTCGGCGTATATCGAATCAAAGCAGATGAGCGAGCCGACCGTCCCGCGCCCGTCTTCAAACAGAGCGGAAGACGATCCGCGGCCTATGTCCGAACTGAACATGTTGATCTCGTCGAGGAACGGGAATATCTTCATTATGAAAGATCTCATAGGGACGTACTCGCCGAACGGAACGAGATGTCTCTTGAAATACACGTTCTCCGATACCGTCCCGTCGGGATGATAATAATATACGGCGTTATAGTCGACCGAATCGTCGCCTTCTCCTTCGGTGAAGAAGGCGCCGACCGCTATGTCGCATCCGGTTTCCGATGCCAGCGCGGATATCGCCGACGATACGTACGCGTATCTGTTGAGCGAAACGGTTATCACCGATTCCGGCCACACGACGAGCCGCGCGCCGTCACCGGCCGCCTCTTTCGTGAGATCCGAATATATTTTGAGAGACCTCGACAGCGAGTCGTCAGCCCATTTGTCGACGGAGGAAATGTTCCCCTGGACGGCGGCGGCCGTCACGCCCGTATCCGTCCCGTCAGCCCCGCTTTTTTCGGGGAGGCAGAGCTTAACCGTGCCGAAAACGACGTTCGCGGCGAAAATTATATGCGCGACAAGGGCATAGACGGGGCGTAATCCGCTGTTGTCGAATTTCAGCGGCTTGTCACCGCCGAGGGATTTTTCGAGCGCCGCGGCGATCAGTCCCGCCCAGCACATCATGATGAAGGCGACGAAATACGAGCCGAGCAGGGAAGCGGACTGTATCGTGGGGAGAAAGAGCGTCTGAGTCAGAGCCAGCCGTCCCCACGGGACCATGAACCAGAAAAGAGTCTGTCCCCATTCGATAACGCACCAGACGGCACCGGCGAGCACGGCCGAGAGGGGAGCCGGCAGAAACGCGTATCCCTTTTTGTAAATGACCGGCAGAAACGCGGCGAAAACGCTCTGGCTGAGCGTCAGGACCGTTATCCCGAGGAAAATGATCAGGACGCTCATGCCGTTTGAAAATCCGGCAAAATCCATCGGATACAGCTCGATAAGCCAGCTGAACACGACGAAAAAGTATCCGACCGACCAGACGAGCCCGTGCCTGTACGGATGTCTGCACCTCAGGACCAGCAGGAGCCACGCCGGGAGCGCAAGCCACGGCAGCGCGAACAGCCAGTCGAACACCATCGGCAGGGCGGTGAGTATCCCGAGAACAAGGGAGACGATATACGTCATTTTATGAGCTCCTTGTATATCTCGTTTTTGGGGACGCCGCGGTCCCTGGCGACGGCCTTGACGGCCGACATCCTGTCGAGCCCGAGGCGCGACGCGTAATATCCGACGTGCTCCTCCACCGACATGTTTTCCCAGAAAGCGCCGTCTTCGTCCTCGGCGCCGCCGAGGACGATAACGTACTCTCCGCGGGGCTCCTGCGAATCGTATCTGAGACGTATCTCGGAGAGCGTCCCGCGTATCACCTCTTCGTTGAGCTTTGTCAGTTCGCGGCAAAGGGCAATCTTCCTTTCGCCGCCGAGCACGCTTGACATAATTTCAAGTGTCTTTTTGAGCCGGTGGGGCGCCTCGTAAAGTATCGCCGTGCGCCGCTCGTTTATCAGCGGCTCGAGCGATTTTTCGATCTCCGACGGCTTTGATCCGGGGAATCCGGCAAAGACGAAGCCGTCGGTCGGCATTCCCGAGCTGACGAGCGCGCATATCGCCGCGCACGCCCCGGGGATCGCGCGGACAGTCAGTCCCTTTTCGATACACAGACGTGCGACCTCCTGCCCGGGGTCGGATATACCCGGGGTGCCGGCGTCGGTGACGAGGGCGCAGGTCTCGCCGCTCGCGAGCCGGGCGGCGATCTCGCCCCCCGCCGTTACGACGTTGTATTTCTGATATATG
>JAFZCF010000025.1 GCA_017552165.1 Clostridia bacterium | reverse complement strand
TTTTTGCGACAAAACCAAACGACGTTTCGCTCGAAGAGGCCATGGCGCGCGCCGAGGAGTTTTATCTCCCGGCCGCCGTGAAGATGTTCAGCTCCTTGCATTTGTAAATTTTCAAAGACCTCCTTTCATAAGTCAGGCCGCGCGGCTCGCCTCTTGCCGCGCGGCTTGACTTTTTTCCCTCAATAGTATATAATCCTATATGGAAATTTATACACTGGGGGTACACGCCGGTATGAAAAACCGCATTTACGACAAAACCGCGGCATGGAAAAGGATTTTTTCGCTCGTCCTGTGCGCTGTGATCTGCTTTTCGCTGACGCCGCTCTCTATATACTCCGTTGAGGAGAATTACGACCTCCCGTGGCTGTGGCCCGTCCCGGGAAGCTTTTCCATAAACTGCCTCGATATTTATTACGGCGGCGGGACCCACAATCAGGGGCAGTGCGTCGACATAGGCGCAAACGGCTATACAGGGGAAAACCGCCTCGACGTAGTCTCGGCGACCTCCGGAAAGGTCCATTACGTCGTCAACAAATACAGCGAGACGGGCGACAGGGGCTCGGGCTACGGCAACTACGTGATGATCCTGTCCGGGAACGTCCTCGTGATATACGCTCATCTTCAGTCCGTCTCGTGCAAATACGGCGACGTCATAAAGGCGGGCGACGTCATCGGCAAGATGGGAATGACCGGCAACGCTACGGGCGTCCACCTGCACCTCCAGGCGCGGCTCCTCGGCGAGAATTACGACTCGACGACGATATACGTCTTTGACAAATTCACGGACAACCCGCTCTATTATCCCCGCTTCAAGTTCATGAAGGGGCTCTCGTCGAGCCCGCGGTACGGACAGTTAATAAAGACTTATTACCAGAAATCCTCGGGATCCTATTACGCTTATTCCGGAGGGCTCAGCGCCGAGTTCGAGACCGAACCGACCGACGCCCGCGTCACCGTCGTGACCTCGTCGGGAGCGCCGGTGAGGTCGTATCCCGTCAAGGACAACTCATACATAACCGACACGATCCCGCGCGGGGAGTTTGTCGATGTGACCGGCTGGTTCACCGACGCCTACGGCGAGCTGTGGCTCAGGACGTCCTCCGGCGGATGGATCGAGGAGTCGGATACCGGCTTCTACACATATAACGATTCGCTCAGGATATCCGAGGCCGTCCTCCCGTCAGGTACCGTCGGGGGAGTGCACGGCGGCGACGTTTCGGGCACCGTGCTCTCGGGACATCCGATCTCCTCCGTGGCCCTGACGATAACCTCGGGCGGCGCGAAGGTCTGGGAAAAGACCTTCCGTCAGGCGGAAAAGACCCTCTCGGCCGATCTCTCCGCCCTTGCCGCCGGCGCGTTCACCGAGCTTGAGCTCCCCGACGGGGACTACACGATATCCGTCTCGGCGGCCGTCGGCTCGGAGTACCCCGGTCAGGACGCGTATCACGCCGAGCGCGCAGTCGCGTCCTCCGATTTCACCATCGATACGGGGCTCGCCGACCTTATCCCTCCCATCATTGAAAACGTAGGTCTCGTTTCGGTTTTGGAAAGCGGAGCCGAGATCGCCGTCGTGGCGAGCGACGAGCGCGAAATGGACTCCGTGACCGTCGCCGTCTCCTTTGACGGCGGCGAGGCCGAGCACCTGACCTGCCGGGCAGACGGCGAGGGCAGATACGTCTGTTCCGTCAGCTTCCAGGGGCCCGGGGATCTCGTCATAACCGCTACGGCAAAGGACGCCTCCGAAAACACCGCGTCCCTTACCCGAACCGTCACGATCCCCGAAACGCCCGACATCGCCGACTGGAAGGTCATTTACAAGTCTGGCATGAATATAAGGGCGAATCCCGATCCCAAATCCGAGAAAACCGGATACGCTGACTACGGCGATATACTCACGATCTATGAGATCGTCGTGGTGGGCAACTATACCTGGGGCAGACTCGAAAACGGCAGTTATATAGCCCTGAGTTACGGCTCCACCGTGTATCTGACGCGGGTGGAGAGCAAGGTCTTCTCGGTGTTCTTCGACCTCAACGGAGGCGAAGGGGAAACCCCGGCGACCATCTCCAAAACCGCCGGCAACGACGTGGTCATCCCCGACTCCGCCCCGACGCGGAGCGGATACGTCTTCGCGGGCTGGTCGGCGGATTCCCTTTCCAAAACCGCGGAATACGCGCCAGGCGCGACCTACTCAAAAGACGAGACCGTCTGCCTTTTCGCCGTCTGGAGCGATACGGACTTCCCGTCGGTTACGGAAGTCACGGTCACACCCTCTGAATGGACGTCCGGACCCGTCACGGTGACGGCTCAGGCCTCCGACAACACCGGCGCGGTATATTACAGCTTTGACGGCGGGCAGACCTGGCTCGCCGACGGCGAGACCGTCGTCAGGTCCAACACGTCCTTCCCCGCGGGCTCCATACAGGTCCGCGACCCGTACGGCAACGTGACGACGTATCAGTCTGACTTTGCCGTCACGAACATAGACAAAACTCCCCCGTCGGTCGCGCAGGCGGCGACCGCCGTCGGCGTGGACGGCTCGAGAGCGTCGATAACCTTCGGCGGGGTGACGGACAGCGAGAGCGGCATCGCAAACGTGACTGCGTATCTCTCACACGACCCGTCGCTCGGGTCCGCCGTTTCCTTTGACATCACCGAAAGCGGGATCATCACGCCGGGCGACGGCGTGTGGTACGGAAAGCTCGTCTTCACGGACGTCGTCGGCAACTCCTCGGAGGTGTCTCTCAAAAGATTTGCCGTCGGCAGCGTCCCGAAACTCCCCGCACCGGCCGGCCTGAGAGTGACCGGCGCCGGCTCGTCTTTCGGAGATCTCGAATGGAACGCCGTTGAAAACGGAGACGGATACGAGATAGAGGTCAGCCCGTCGCAGTCCTTCGACGAACCGATACAGCTCGTCAGCGACGCGCTCCGCGTCTCGGTCTCGGGACTCAATTCCGGCATAACGTATTACGCGAGGGTGCGCGCCATCGCGTCCGACGGGGTTTATCCTCCGTCAGACTTTACGGAACCCGTTTCGTTCGCTACGCTTTCCGACGATTCTTCCCTTTACGGATTCACCAATATAGACGCAACGATAAACGCCGGCTCGCGATCCGCGGATTACGTCGCGCCGTTCTCTGCCTCATCGGTAGACGTGAGAGCGGAAATACAAAGGAACGCCAAAGCCGGATATTATTCCGATCAGCAGCTCGAAACGATCGTATCCGACCCGTCCGCATACCCGTTTGAGACGGACTCGGCGACTGTATATATAAAAATAACGGCCGAGAACGGCTCGTTTACCGTATATCAGCTGCGGCTGCGCCGCGCGGGCGAAAAGGCCCAGACACCGGTGCTTGACGTCGATTACGACGAGATCGCGGCCGAGCTCCTGACGGGAGAATATCCCGGCACGGCTACGGCAATAGCGTCGGTCACGGACGGAGGCGCTCTCTCCTGCTCGTGGTATATAGCCGCGGAAGGCGGCGAGCCGGAGCTTATCGGACAGGAAGACGTCGTTGAGCTCTCGCCGCTCCCCGCGGGCGTTTACGAGCTTTACTGTATAGCCGCGAACATCAACCTGAAATGCCTCGAGACCGTTGCGACCACCGAGTCGGACCATATCACGATAACTGTCTCAAAGCACGTTTCTCCCATATCCGCCGTCGTTAACAGCTTCACCTTCACGGGCGAGCCGGCGACAGGCGCGATATCGAACTATATCGGTGACGGCGATACGTATCTGAAATTCTACGCCGACGCGCAGCTTGAAAACGAGATCTCCGCGCCCTCCGACGCGGGAAGCTACTGGGGCGTCGCGTTCGCCGGCGAAACGCCCGACTGGGAGGCGGCCGGGTCCGCTCCCGTCGCCTTTACGATAGGCAAGGCGGAAAACCTTGATCTCCCCGAATATGAAATCACGAAACCCACGCCTCACAACCCCGTCTCGACCGTCACGGTGACGTCCGAAAACGTCGAGTACAGTCTGAACGGCGCGGTCTGGACGCCATATACCGAGCCGATCGTCATAGGGGCGTCCGACAGCGCGGCGCTGCGCTTTGCCGAGGGACGCAATCACCTCGCGGGCTCGCAGGTCACCGTCAGCGGCGGGGACTACGCGGGGATATCCGACATACTCGCGAGCGGCAGCAACTCGGTCACCCGCGACGGGGACTTCCTCTTCATCTTCGAAACCGCGGCGATCGACCGCTCGTATATCGAGGCCGGCATCGTCATGTCGGAATACATTGAGATCACGGACGCCGCCGGCGCCGTCATTCCCGAAAACGGCGCGGTGACCTCCGGGTGTACCGTCGTCCTCGCCGACGACGAGGGCGTCGCCGCCTCCGTCACGGTCGTTGTATCGGGAGACGTCAACGGGGACGGAATAATAGATTATTCGGACGCTAAGCTCGCCCTCAAATACTCGAACGGAACGGCCGAGCCCGAGACCGAATGGTCGGCGGCCGCCGCCGACGCCGACGGTGACAAAACACTCACCTCGACCGACGCGCTCATCATTTCAAGGTGGGGATACCGGTGACAGAAACCAAGAGATTCAGAAAAAACGATTCCGGATTCGTCTGCCTCAACTGCGGCAGAGAGGTGCTCCCGCTCGGGAACTCGTCCCGCAACCACTGTCCCTTCTGTCTCTGCTCCCTTCACGTGGACATCAATCCGGGAGACAGACAGAACCCCTGCGGGGGGATAATGGACGCGATATTTGCCGAGCCCACCTCCGACGGATACGTGATAACGCACAAATGCCGTCTGTGCGGTGAGATACGGCGCAACCGCGCCGCGATGCGCTCGCGCGAAGGGCAGACCGACGATATCGACCGGCTCATATTTCTGACGGTAAACAGAGGATAAGAATGGGAATACTCAAATTCGCGCGCGGCGCGAACTATCGTGGGTTTTACGAAAAACTGAAGGTCATCGCCAAAAAAAAGCGCGTCCCCGCGCCGCTTCTGTTTGTCGACGGCGCCTTTTCGACCCTCATATACGGCAGCGGACTTCAGGACTACCTCAACTATGAGTTTTACGACCGCTCCCCCTCGGAGCGCGCCAAGTACGCGACGATAAGGGTACAGCAGAATCTATACGACAAGGTGAACCCCCGCGAGTTCAGGCATTTCTTCGCGAACAAAACGGAATTTTACGAAAAATACCGCGGGTATATGAACCGGCTCATGTTCTGCCCCGCGTCGGAGGGCCCCGACGCCCTCGCCGCCTTTCTCGAAAGCTCTCCGGATTTTATCGAGAAGCCGCGCTCCGGCACGGGCGGCAAGGGGATAGCGATCCGCAAAGCCGGCGAGATCGGGGACGCCCGGGAGTATTATGAAAAGCTCCGCGCGGACGACGTCATCCTTGAGGAGCTCATAGTCCAGCATCCCGATCTTTCGCGGCTCTGCCCGAGATGCGTCAACACTCTCCGCATAATGACGTCCGCCGCCGACCCCGACGATCCGGTCATCATATTCGCCGCGCTAAGAGTGGGCGACGGGCACCACGACGTCGACAATTTCCATAGCGGCGGGATGGGTATGCTCGTCAACCCCGAGACCGGGCGCGTGGAGGGCGACGCCCTCGACAAAAACGTCGAACGGTTCAGCGTTCATCCCGTAACGGGCGAAAAATTCGACGGCTTCGCGATACCTTTCTGGACGGAGACGAGGGAGCTCGTCAAGTCCGCCTCGGGGGTCATCCCCGAAATGACGGTCGTCGGCTGGGACGTTGCGATAACGCCGTCCGGCCCCGTGATAGTCGAGGGGAACGCCACCCCCGGCTTTGACATGGTACAGGTCGACTACGGCAGGGGGAGAAAAGACATCGCCGACGACGTCCTAAAAACCTACAAAAGATGCCGCAAAAAAGCCGCAAGGGAGAAAAACAAATGAAAGCTCTTCTTAAAAACATACCGGTCCTGCTGTTCGCAGCCCTTGAAATAATCATCGGCGTGATGCTCTTCAAAGACCCGTCGGGCGTGACCGAGATCGTCCTCCTGATAATCGGCGTCGCGCTCGCGCTCATCGGGGCGTACAACCTCATCCGGGCGCTCGTCGCGCGCAACAACGGGGAGGAGGGCGCCTTCGCTGCCCTCGTCATCGGCCTGCTGCTCCTCGCCGCCGGACTGTTCTTTGCTCTCGGAAGAAAGCTTATCCTCGGTGCCATACCGTTCATCGCCGTCATTTACGGCATATTCCTCATCATTTCCGGGCTCTATAAGTTCAAAACCTGGCTCGAAATAAGAAAACTCTCCGGCACGGGCAGGTCTCTTCTCCTGCTCCTCGGGGCGGTCATATCGGTCGGGCTCGGCGCGGTAATAATCCTCAACCCCTTCGGGGCAACAGAATTCGCCTTCAAATTCGCCGCCGTCGCCCTCATCGCCGAGGCGCTCCTTGACATAATCGGCGTCGTCATCTCGTCGATCCGCCCGGCGGAACAATCGTAAAGCCGCGCCGGACGTATTTTGCCGGCGGGAACCGGAACGAAAATGCACGGAAACAGAGAGCTCCTCGTACTTCTTGAAAACGGATACGACAAGGCCGTAGCCGACGAAATAAGAAAGCTCATAAAAGTCCTCGACGACAACGAGGCGCTCGCCGCGGAATTCGACCCGGTGGCGGACAGCTACGCGCCGATCCCGACGGGCCGATATCGGCGCCTCTTGAAAAAATCAGGGAGATCGGCGAAAAATACGGAATAAACGAGTATTCGCTCGATCTTCTTTTCATAATAACCGGGCTCCCGCGCATGCATGAAAGGTTCGCGGAGAAGGGGCTCCCCGACGGGGTGTTCTACGAGACCATGGACGACCTGCGGTGCAAGGTCCTCGAATGTATCGAGTGCAAAGGCGTGACCGGGATCTTCGTCCCGTGGTGGTACGACAGATTTTTCAGGGCTACCTGCTTCGGCTTCGGCAGATTCGAGTACGAGCTCGCGACGTACGGCAGGGAGACGGAGTTCCGTCTGTCCTGCGGCATAACAGTCCGCAAGGGCGACAGGTTCGTCAATATCCACGTCCCTTCGAGGGGCATCCCGCTCACCGACGAAGTCC
Source organism: Clostridia bacterium (assembly GCA_017552165.1). Next base: position 32,557 of record JAFZCF010000025.1, on the reverse strand, counting down.
GGCTCGCCTCCTACCGGGCCGCATACCGATATTTCAGCCGGTTTTTCGGCGGCGGGCCCGTCGTTTTCGGCTGCGAATCCTGGCTCCTCTTCGACAGGCACCGCGAATTTCTCCCCGAAGGGATGAACATCCTTAAATTCATGTCCGACTTTGAGCCGGTCGACTGCCGGACTTCGGAGAGCTTCGGCGATATCTGGAGGATATTCGGGAGGTATGCGTCCCTCCCCCTCGACCGCCTCCCGCGCGACACCGCCCTGCGCAGAGCATACGCCGACTGGCTGTGCTCCGGCCGCAAAACGGGAGTCGGCTTCGGACTCTTCGCCTTCGACGGGGAACGTATTCTTTAATCCGTCTGCCGCCCCGCACAACAAAATAAAAACAAACTCCCGCGGGGCAAACCCCGCGGGAGTTTTACGTTTGTTCGTTTATCAGTCGAAGCGGACTCTGTTCTCGTTATAATGAGTGTGGAGAAGCTCGTGCGCAAGATGCGAGTTGGGCTCCCCGAGGAACTCATCGTAGAGGACCTTGATCTGAGGATTGTTGTGCGACTGACGGAGGGTCTGACGCTCATCCTCGGAATAAAGTGCGTTCGCTCTCTTCTGAATGTAGGTGTCCATGATGTCGCCGTCCTCGTTAGGAAGGAAAGCCTCCCTGACGTAGGGCTGACCGCCGCCGTTGATGCAGCCGCCGGGGCATCCCATGATCTCGATGAAGGTATAGGGCGACGTCCCCGCGCGGATCTGGTCGAGAAGCACCTTCGCGCCCCTCATGCCGCTCGTCACGGCGACCTTTATCTTGGCGCCGGCAAGCTCGAACTCCGCCTCGCGGATGTTCTCGAAGCCGCGGACCTCGTTAAATACGATGCCCTCGCGCTCCTTGCCGGTAAGGACGTAATACGCCGTGCGGAGAGCCGCCTCCATGACGCCGCCGGTCACGCCGAATATGACGCCCGCGCCGGTGTAGTCGTGAACGATGTCGTTGTCGAAATCCTCGTCCGGGAGTTTGGCGAAATTAATGCCCGAGCGTCTTATGAGACGGCCGAGCTCACGTGTCGTGAGAACGGCGTCGACGTCGCGGAGTCCGCCTTCCTCTTCCATTTCGGGACGGCCCTTTTCGAACTTCTTGCAGGAGCAGGGCATGATCGAAAGGACGAACATATCCTCGGGCTTTACGCCTATCTTCTGAGCGTAATAGGTCTTGAGGATCGCGCCGAACATTTCATGAGGCGATTTGCAGGTCGAAAGGTGGGACAGCTGATCGCCGTAATAATACTCGGCGTAGTTGACCCAGCCGGGCGAGCAGGACGTGATCATCGGCAGAACGCCGCCGGTCTTTATCCTGTGGAGAAGTTCGTTCGCTTCCTCCATTATAGTGAGGTCGGCGGCAAAGTTGGTGTCGAATACCTTTTTGAAGCCGAGACGGCGAAGGGCGGCCGCCATTTTGCCGGTGACGGGGGTGCCGATCTTCATGCCGAATTCCTCGCCGAGCGCGGCGCGCACCGCGGGGGCGGTCTGGACGACAATGTACTTGCCGGCCTTCATGGCCTCGTCGACCTTGTCGATCTCGCTCTTTTCCATAAGAGCGCCGGTCGGGCAGACGTTTATGCACTGTCCGCACATGATACAGGGCGAGTTGATGAAGCTCCTGTTCTCGGCGGGAGCGACGATCGTGTTGAATCCGCGGTTCTCAAATCCGAGGATGCCGATTGCGTGGGCGTTTTTGCAGCGCTCGACGCATCTGCCGCAGAGGATGCACTTTGAGGTGTCGCGCACTATCGTCGGGGTGAGATCGTCGTAATGAGTCGGGGTCTTTTCGCCTATGAACTGCCCTTCCCTCGCGCCGGTGAGCTGAGCAACGTGAAGAAGCTCGCACTTGCCGTTCTTATCGCACTGCTGGCAGTTCTGATTGTGGTTTGAAAGCAGGAGCTCGACCGACGCGCGGCGAGCCGCAACCGCCTTGGGAGAGGAGATGGTGATCTCCATGCCCTCGTTTACGGGATAAACGCACGAAGCGACGAGCCCGCGGGCGCCGGTCGCCTCGACGAGACACACGCGGCAGGAACCGCGGTTGCATTCGCCGTGATTGAAGGCGCAGAGCGTCGGGATCTCGTACCCGCAGGCCTTCGCGGCCTCGAGGATGGTGATCCCGTCCTCGACCTGATAAGGAATACCTTCGATTTTGATATTTATCAATGCCATTGTGACGTTCTCCTTATTTCTTCTCGATTGCCTTTGTCTTGGCGCAGGACGCCATGCACATTCCGCACTTGATGCACTTCGACTGGTCTATCTTCATCGAAGCAAGCTTGTGTCCCGGAGCGACGTAGTCGGTCCTTTCGATCGCGCCGACGGGGCAGTTCTTTGCGCAGAGGCCGCAGCCGATGCACTTGTCCGCGTCGATGACGTACTGCATGAGATTCTTGCAGACGTGGGCGGGGCATCTCTTTTCGACTATATGGGCAACGTACTCGTCCCTGAACTGCTTGAGCGTGGAGAGGATCGGGTTAGCCGCCGTCTGGCCGAGCGCGCAGAGGGAGTTGGACTTCGTCACCTCGGCGAGCTGCTCGAGCTGATCGAGATCACTCATCTCGGCGGTGCCGTCGCAGATCTTCTTGAGGTATTCGAGCATACGCTTTGTCCCGATACGGCAGGGCGTGCACTTTCCGCACGACTCGTCGCAGATGAACTCCATGTAGAACTTGGCGACCTCGACCATGCAGTTGTCCTCGTCCATGACGATGGCTCCGCCGGAGCCCATCATCGAGCCGCGGGCCACGAGGTTGTCGAAATCGATCTCGGCGTCGAGATCCTTCTCGGTCAGACATCCGCCGGAAGGTCCGCCGGTCTGAATGGCCTTGAACTTCTTTCCTCCGGGGATTCCGCCGCCTATGTCGTATATGAGCTCGCGGAGCGTGGTGCCCATCGGCACCTCGACGAGACCGACGTTCTTGACCTTTCCGCCGAGGGCGAAGACCTTCGTGCCCTTGGAACGCTCTGTCCCGCAGGAAGCGAACGCCGCCGCGCCCTCACGGAGCACGTAAGGCACGCAGGCGAGGGTCTCGACGTTGTTGACGACGGTGGGGCAGCCCCACAGACCCTTGACCGCGGGGAACGGAGGACGGGGACGCGGCATTCCGCGCTGTCCCTCTATCGAGTTGAGGAGCGCCGTCTCCTCGCCGCAGACGAAGGCGCCCGCGCCGAGACGGACGTGAGCGTGGAAGGAAAATCCGGTGCCGAGGATGTCGTCGCCGAGGATGCCCTCCTCCTCCGCCATGGCTATGGCGTTTTTAAGATGAGCGACCGCGCGCGGATACTCGGCTCTTACGTAGAAATAGCCCTGAGTTGCTCCGATCGCGTAGCCGGAGATCATCATGCCCTCGATGACCGAGAGCGGATTGTCTTCGAGGACAGAACGGTCCATGAACGCTCCGGGGTCGCCCTCGTCGCCGTTGCATACCACGTATTTCTGGCCGTCGCCGTTCATGGCGAACATCCATTTTCTGCCGGTCGGGAATCCGCCGCCGCCGCGTCCGCGGAGACCGGAATCGAGGACCTCCTTGACGACGTCCGCCTTGCTCATCGAGAGCGCGCGGATAAGTCCCTTGAACGCGCCGCATCCGAGGGCCTCGTCAAAGATCTCGGGGTTGATTATACCGACGCCGTGAAGCGCGACTTTTCTCTGCTTGGCGTAGAAGCCGATCTTGTCCTGCTTGGAGATCGCCTCGCCGGTCTGAGGATCCTTGTAAAGGAGTCTCTCGACGATCTGTCCGCCGAGGATGTCCTTCTCGAATATCTCGCGGCAGTCCTCGGGCTTTACGAGGACGTAGAGCGTGTCCTCGGGATATATCCTGACAAACGGGCCCTGGGAGCAGAGGCCGAAGCATCCGACGGTGCGGACGCCGACCTTGCCGGAAGCGTCGTATTCTTTGATGAGGGCGTCGAACTGTTCCTTTACGCCCATGGCGCCGGAAGCTATGCATCCCGTGCCGCTGCAGAGGGTTATCCAGCGTTTGCTGTCTGAGCCGTCGTATTTCGATCTGAGCTCGGCCTCGGCCTTTGCGATTCTGCCTTTAAGTTCGTCAATCGTTCTGATCATTTTGCTCAGGCCTCCGCATCCTTGTATTCCGCTATTATCTTTTCAACGTCCTTGACCGTCACGCGGGGATAGATCTTACCGTTGATGGTCACGGCCGGAGCGAGCGCGCACGCGCCGATGCAGCGGAGCGCGTCGATCGTGAACATGCCGTCCGCCGTCGTCTGTCCGGCTTTGATCCCGAGCAGCTCTCCGAACTTATCGATGACCTGCTGCGCTCCCTTGACGTAGCACGCGGTGCCGAGGCAGCAGCCGATGACGTACTTGCCGTTCGGAACGAGAGAGAAGAACGAATAGAAGGTCACGACGCCGTATATCTCGGCCACGCTAATTCCCGTTCTTTCCGAAACTATCTCCTGAACCTCCAGCGGAATGTATCCGTACTCTTTCTGGATATCGCTGAGGATCATCATGAGCGGCGTCTTTTCGTTCTCGTATCTGCCGCAGATCTCGTTTATCTGGGCGACGGCCGCTTCGCTTAAATGAGCCATTGAAAGCCCTCCTTTGTATGCTCTTCCACGGGCATAATACCCGAATTATTTAACCTTTGGATTATACCACTTTCCCCGCCGGTTGTCAAGCGAAAAAGGACGCAAATCACGGCCTCAAAAAGAAAAAAAGACGAAAAAAGCGCCGCGGACGTCGGAACGTCCGCGGCGGCCCCCATCCCGCGGCAAAACCGCCGGGATTTCAGGATATTTTCGTTTTCTTCATGAAGGCGTCGACGAAGGATCTGTTCTCCGCGGTGTTGTAAAATACAATCTTGTACCACTCGCGGACGCCCATCCTGTCGTACGTCCCGTAATAAACCGTCATCTCGACGTCGCCCCCGAGGTCGGAGTCGTAACGGGAATAGCGTATCATCGCCCATTTCGTCCCGTTGAACTTGGCGCTTTCGGTCTTTATGTCCTTGTTGTCTTCGTCTTCCTCGATGGAGCCGGCGTCGTTCTGCATGTCCGTGAAGCTGAGAAGGACGGAATGCTTTTCGAGTCGGACGTAAAATCTCCCGCCGTCCCCGTTCTCGAGCTCGTAGCGCTTACGGGTAGAATCGTCCTCGTCCGCTTCGAGCCCCTCGGGAACCGCGCAGGTGAGATGTCCGACGCTGCCGCCGTCCTTGAGCGTTATTTTGTCGCCGAAGAGCTTGGCCCCCGACGAGCCGCCGAATATCAGCTTGTAAATGCACCCCGTCATGGACAGGACGCAGGTCGCGAGCGCGAGCACGAGCGCCGCGAAACGTATAATATTGCGCGTGTTTTTCTTCATTTCTTTCTCCTCAAAAGAGAAATCAGGGGCCGCAGCCCCTGATTCCGTTTCGTTTTTACTCTTCGCCGGTCCCGGCTTCGGGAGCTTCCTCAGTTGCTTCCGGGATCTCGGCGGTGTCCGTCGAATACGCCACGGTATCCTCGAGCGAGCCGTCGCCGGCGACGGTCGCCTCTTCATCGGCGAGGACCTTGGCGGCGGCCGCCTTCTCCTGTTCGAGGAGAGATCTTATCGACAGCGCGACCTGATGCTTCTCGTCGTTGATCGACGTGATCTCGGCGGTGACCTCCTGTCCCTTTTTGAGGACCTCGGAGACCGATCCGACCTTGTGATCGGAAACCTGCGAGATGTGGATGAGACCGTCGACGCCGGGGATGATCTCGGCGAAAGCGCCGAAATCAGCGATGCTGACTATCTTGGTCTTGATAATGTCGTTGACCGAATAATTCGCCTTGAAAACGTTCCAGGGGTTGGTCTCCTCGGTCTTGAAGCCGAGGGAGATGCGCTTCCTCTCGATGTCGACGTCCTTGACGAACACGCGGATGACGTCCCCTACCGAAACGACGTCGGCGGGCGACTTGATGTGAGTCCAGGAAAGCTCCGACGAATGGATCATTCCGTCAACGCCTCCGAGGTCGACGAACACGCCGAAGGAGGTTATCGATCTGACCTCGCCCTCGTAGAACTTGCCGATCTCGATGGTGCGCCAGAACTCCTCGACCTTCGCCTTGCGCTCAGCGCGCTCAACGCACGAGATGTCTCCGACGGCGCCTCCGCGGCGGCCTTCCTCGATCTCTTTGATCTTGAATCTCTTTGTCTGGCCGACGAGCGCAGAGAGGTCGCCGGAACGCGGCACGCCGGTATGCTTGGCCGGCACGAACACGCGCGTGCCCTCAAAGCTTATCTCGATGCCGCCCTTGTTGACGCCCACGACCTCGCCCTCGACAATCTCGCCGCTGTCGCGCAGCTCGGCGAGTCTGCGGCGGCGGATGATGGCGTCGACGCGCTTTTTGGACAGATCGGCAACGCCCTCGCGGTCGTTGACCTTCGTCACTATGGCGTCTATGCTGTCGCCTACCTTATATATATCGGACAGTTTCGTTCCGGGCTCTACGGCCGCCTCCTCGGCGGTTATGACGCCGGTGACCTTTGCTCCGACGTCCACGTGGAGCTCATTGCCCGAGACCGCCGATACGACACCGCTGACAACATCCCCCGCATGCAATATTTTCATCGAATTTTCGATCATTTCGGCGAAATCCTTTGAAGAAGTTACTTCGTTGATGTTTTCGCTCATGGTTTTTATTACCTCCCGTATCAGCCGCATCGGGGACGACGCTCCCGCCGTAATCCCTATTCTGCGGTGATTTTTAATATTATCCGGCAGATCGGACGGCGTTTCTATGAGATACGTCTCGCTGAGGATCGATTTTGATATCTCGTAGAGCTTTGCCGTGTTCGAGCTCTGCCTGCTGCCGACAACGAGCATAAGGTCGCATTCCGAAGCGAGCTCCGCCGCTTCCCTCTGCCTATTTTCGGTAACTCCGCATATTGTATCATATTTTTCCGCGTTTGTAAAGACCGCGGACAACTTTTTTTGCAAAAAATCCAGTTTTTCGGTGCTTTGAGTGGTCTGTGATACAAAAACCGCGGGTCCGTCGTATATTTCCATACCGTCGAGATCCTCCGCAGAGGTCAGGACGGTATATCCCTTTTCCCCGGCGCGGCTGACGATGCCCCTGACCTCGGGATGAGACGGGTCGCCGAATACGACGAGGCGCGCCCCCGGGTTCCGCTCGGCTATGCCGTGGATCTTTTTGACGTACGGGCAGGTGAGGTCCGTCACGCCGACGCATCCGTATTTTTCCGAAAGCTCCGCGAGCTTTTCCTCGGTGCTTTTCTCCACCCCGTGAGTGCGGATGACGAATACGATCCGCTCGCCGGCAGCGGCCGCCTCCTCCGCCTCGCGCTCGGCGTCCGCGGCGTCGATCGACCTCACTCCGAGCTCCTCAAGCTCCCTCAGAACCTGTCCGTTATGTATGAGCTCACCGACGGTGCGTATGCGCGCGCCGCCTTTTTTTGCGAGCTCCGTCACGGCGTCGACCGCCCGTCTGACGCCGAAGCAGAAGCCGGCGTTTTTGCCGACCTTTATCTCCACGTCAGCTCCGCTCCTTTGCGGCGAGTCTGCCGCGTATTATGCCGAGCGCGACGGAAAGCGTCTGCTCCGGCTCGAGCGTCGAATTGTCGAGCCACACGGCGTCCTCCGCCGGGACGAGCGGCGCGATGCTGCGGCCAGAGTCGTTTTTGTCCCTCTCGGAAAGCTCCGCCGCCACGCGCTCTTTCGTTATCTCTATCCCCTTTTCGGAGAGCTCGGCGAATCTCCGCTCCGAGCGGGTGGCTTCGTCCGAGCACATGAATATCTTGACGTCCGCGTCCGGGAATATCACGGTGCCTATGTCGCGCCCGTCCATCACGACGTCGTGCTCCTTCGCGATGTCTCTCTGGAGCGACAGCAGATGGGCGCGGACCGCGGGTATCGACGAGACCGCCGAGGCAGCCATCGAGACCTCCGGCGTGCGGATGAGCGAGGTTACGTCCTCGCCGTTGAGATACACCTTCTGCGCCCCGTCCGCGTGGTCAAAGCCTACGGACGCCGAGCCGAGACGCGCGGCGACCGCGGCGGCGTCCGTAGGATTGACCCCTTCCCTGAGCATATACAGCCCTATCGTCCGGTAGAGCGCGCCGGTGTCGACGTAAACTATGCCGAGTGCGCGGGAAAGATTTTTCGCAAGAGTGCTTTTGCCCGAGCCGGACGGCCCGTCAACGGCGATTTTTATCATTTCGTTTTCCCCTTTTTCGTTTGTCCTGCACGCCCGATTATACCACGAAACGGTACAAAAATCAAGCGGCGGGGTAATTATGCTGCCCGGACGTGCAAACGCCCCGCGCCAGAGACGCGGGGCGAAAAACGGTTTTTGTTCTTGTTCGTTAAGAACGCTTTATTCTGCACTCATGGTGTCAAAAACGATTGGATACGCGGCTCTGTTGCGTTCTGCCCACTCCGGAGGGACAAAATTGTATCTGTAAGAAAGATACCAATCTCCTTCCGAAGAATCGGCCTTGCGCCCCTGGATTTGCATATCCAAAACATTAAGCCAAACGTCAATGTCATCTCTCCAGAAAGATTCATAGTCAAAATCATAGAGAGTGATACAGTTGCCTGAGATTTCTTTTGAAGTGTAAACCACGACTTCCTTTTCGGAATCTACGTCCCACTGATAGAAAACGACTCGATAACCGGTAAAAAGTCCATTAGTATGATTCGTATTCCACCATATCACAACGGGATCAAACGATTTAATGTGAGGTTTCACATGCAACACCCTGTTGGCTTCGTCCCGCCTTGTCCACAAACCCTGGTAGTAAAAATCTACCATAACAGCACGATCCAGTTCAGAAATCCATGAATCCTTAAACGACTCGTCGTGGCTGATCTCAATTGCAATTTTCGCCCCTGGTGCAGGAATATTGTTCTTGTCGAAATTATCCAATATTTCGTCTAGTTCTTCATCTGAGAAACACCTGGAATCGTTGTAAGCTTTGAAATCCGATTCCAAAACAAACTGCATTGCGGACGATACCCATATTCTCTTATTACCTTCTTCGTTGAATATTACAAAGCGGCAATATGCATCCCCTTCCGACAAATATTCCGGCGAAACACACCAAATATATTCTCTGTTATTTACTGTATTATATCCAAAACCTGCCAACTCCGCATTTTCTGTTTCAAAAACAATCGCTTCTTCACCGGTATCATTTTGCTCAACAGTGGCGGAAAAATTATCGTCAAGCGAAGGATCATTTACTGGATAATAACTTCGGTCGAATTCGCGGTTCGCGAGACAAGATGACAAGGCGGTAGCTATTATAACTGTCGCCAAAACTAAGGATGTATAACTAAAAATGCGTTTCATATCGGTTCCCTCCTCAACTCAGTTTCGTTAAATCCCATTTTTGATAATTTGTGCTGTTTTGACTTACCCAACACACGTTTTTTCTCATTTTTTCCTCCATCGTCTTGACATCCACAGAAATAATAGCGTATTATTCACTTAATGTCAAGACCTTTTTTGATTTTTTCAGATTTGAGTATGCGCTCATCAAACAAAGAATATAAAGGGCGCAATATGCGGCAAAGAGACTAACGCCATCGTCGCCGCGTCACGCAGTGAAAATGCTTTTGTCCTTCTGGTTTCAGTTTTTTGTATTTCATAAAAATCTCCTTTTCGGATGATAATATTTTTGCACACCTCGGGCGGATATGTCAAGGCAAGGCGCTCGGGGGCGCGCCCCGCCTCTGCCTTTGAGGCGGCCTCTGTATATAAGACGGAAAAGAAGGCCAAAACCGGACAACTTTTGACTTCATTTTTTGAAAGTTGTCATAAATGAGACGAAACAAGTCACACATAAGGATAAAATCGCAAGCAAAAGAAAATCCCCTTTCCCGGGAAAACGGGAAAGGGGAGGCTTTCAGAAGAGTTCGATGAGGTTTTTGTCCGCCTTCGTCAGGTTGACGGGGCCGTTTTCGGAAATGTATATCATATCCTCGATGCGGACGCCGTAGAGCCCCGGGATGTATATGCCCGGCTCGTCCGTCACGACGTTGCCGACCTCGAGCGGCTTGTCCCAGCTCGACGAGAGCGACGGCAGCTCGTGGATGTACATCCCGACGCCGTGCCCGAGCGAGTGACCGAAACGCCCCTCGTACCCCGCTCCGTCTATTATGTCGCGCGCGATCTTGTCGCACTCGGCTCCCGTGGCCCCCGCAACGATACGCTTCTCCGCCTCGGTCTGCGCCCTCAGGACGGTCTCATAGACCTTTTTCATCTCCGCGTCGGCCTTGCCGAGGACCACCGTGCGCGTCATATCCGAGCAGTATCCGTTGTAAAGCGCGCCGAAATCCATCGTGAGGAAGCCCTTTTCGAGCTTAACGTCGCGCGGGACACCGTGCGGCATCGAGGACGCCGAGCCCGAGACGGCGATGGTCTCGAAGGCGCTGCCCTCCGCGCCGAGGCGGCGCATCCCGAAATCGAGTTCGATCGCAACCTCGCGCTCCGTCATGTCGGGCGTCATGAGCGAGAACAGACGCTCGAGCGCCTTTTCGGCTATCCTCTGCGCGCCTATTATGTTCTCGACCTCCCCGGGCGTCTTGTACCTGCGGATCTTCTCGATCACGCCGCCCGCCTTCACGAAGTTTATCTCCGGGAACATGGCGCGGAGCCTGTCGAGCTCGGAGCACGTCACGACGTCGTCCTCAAAGCCGACGTTGACGAAGCCGTTCTCCGAGAACACCGAGGAAAGGGCGTCCTTTCTCCTCTCGAGGAGCTTGATGGTAAGCTCATCGGTGGCGTATTTTTCGGCGATCTCAATGTACCGGAAGTCTGTGAGGAGCCAGGCGTGATCGCGCCCCACTACGACGTAGCCCTCGGTATGGACTCCCGTCAGATATCTCTGATTGAGCTCCGACGTGACGAGGATGCAGTCCGCGCCCTCGGGTATTTCGTTTCTGAGTCTTGATATTGCTGTCATGTTTTCATTCCTTTCGGGGTCAGAACAGATTCATTAAGAGAGAGGCCAGCCACGCGGTGAGCGGTATCGTGCCGACCGAAAGCAGGGTCGAGACGCCGACGTTGCGCGCGGCGAGCTCCGGCATGACGTCGTAGGTGTCGGCGAACATCGCCGAGGCGGTAGCCATCGGGAGCGACGTCATGATCACGATGAACATGGAAATGTCGTTCCCGAAGCCGAGGAGCTTTACGCTGAGGCCGCATATCAGCGGGAAAACGACGAGACGGAGCGCGGCGGAATACCACGTGCTCCCCGTCGTGACGAGCTTTTTGAGCTTTGTGCGGGCGAGCATCGCGCCGATTATCATCATCGAGACCGGCGCGCAGATGTCGCCGAGGGTCCGGAACGCCTCGAAGACCGGGGCGTATATCCTTATCCTCGTGAGATACAGGATGAACCCGGCGGCGCAGGGGACGGTCCCCGCGTTAAGCAGGATCTTTTTCCAGTTTATTTTTCCGCCGTCGGCCCCGCGGGAGAAGACGAACTGCCCGTAGCTCCACAGCGCGGCGTTGAAGATTATGTAGTAAAACCCTCCCCAGAAAAGCCCGGTGTCGCCGTATATCGACTTGACGACCGGGAAGCCGAAGAAGCCCGCGTTTGCGAATATCATGCAGTATTCGGATACGGCGCGCTCCTTCCTGTCCTTTATCGGGCGGCTCGCGCCGAAGGCGGCTGCGAACATTATCAGGTGGGCGACGAGCGTCGCGAGGAGCACGGAAAGCCCCGTCATGAGGTTTTCGCGCGAGTACTCCACGCTCATTATCGACGTTATGATGAGGACCGGCTGGCAGATCTTGAGGATCAGCGCCGATATCTTTTTCGAGAACTCCCCGTCGAACATACCGAGCTTAGCGGCTATGAAGCCCGCGGCGATCGGTATCGCGGTCTTGAGCACCGCGTGGAAGAGTATCAGAACGTCAACTGTCACGGCACTCCGCGACCTTTTCCGCGACTTTTTTCATGTCGTCGAGCATCTCCTCACGCTTTCCCGGGGGATTGCGGAGCAGATACGAGGGGTGATACACCGCGCATATCTCAAAATCGCCCTTTTTGTACCACACCCCGTGCTGTGACGATATCCTGAAATCCGGAGAGATGAGCCGCGCGGCGGCGATCCTCCCGAGACATACGATGTATTTCGGCCTTATCAGGCGGACCTGATCTCTCAGATGCTCCATGCAGGCGTCGCCCTCCTCGGGGAGCGGATCCCTGTTTTTCGGCGGGCGGCATTTGAGTATGTTCGCGACGTAGACCTCATCGCGCTCTATCCCCACCGCCTCGAAATACAGATCGAGGAGCTTGCCGGCGCGCCCGACGAAGGGAACGCCCTGCTCGTCCTCCGTCTGCCCCGGCGCCTCGCCGACGAACATCACGCCGGCAGTCCTCGAGCCGCGCCCGAAGACGAGCTTCGTCCGGGTCTCCCAAAGGCCGCAGCGGCGGCATTCGCCGCATTTCTTTTCAAGTTCTTCCCAGGTCATTTTGTCCCCCGTTTCAGGCGGTCGACGCGGCGCGCCTCGTCGTCGCTCTCGAACCATTTATCCTCAAGTCTGTTCACGGCAAAGGCGGCGGAAAAATATCCGACGCAGCATGCGACGGAGAGCCGGAGATACGGGTATACCGTCTCGAAGATCTCCGCCCCCGTCACCGGCGGGCCGTATTCCTGTATATCCGACACCGTCGACGGGATATAGCCCGAGAGCGCGGCCGCGGCGTAGACCGCCGTCACCGTGAGCGCGGCGAGCAGCACCGGCCTGCCGCGCGCTATGACCGAGCCTCCGACGACGATGTTTTTGTCTTTGTTTTTTGCGCGCGCCGCGAAGATCAGCGCGATCTCCGCGGCGAGCACGAACATGAGAAGGTCGAGCCCGAGATTCATGAGCCCGTACACCGCGCTCTGCATGACGTCCCCCGAGTCGGCGCCTCCCGAGGCCGCCACGGCGACGAGCGCCGCCGCGTACGGCATAAAGGCGAACAGAATGCAGAGGAGCGCGTGAGGCAGGGCGTTTTTCATCAGCGCGGCGAAGAACACCCCGCAGAGGAGGGCGGTGACGGAAAGGCACACCAGCCCGACGGCGTAGCTCTCGGTTATGAGTATCAGCACGAAGGACAGCAGATACGCCGTGACGGCGGTCACCGACACGATGAGCCCGTCAAAGCCCGTCCCGAGCAGGAAAACGAGATATATCACAACGCCGTATCCGACGAAGACCGCCGCCGTGCCGACGACGGAAACGAAGACGTCGGCCGCCTCGTACACTATATCGCTTCCGGAATACTCTCCGACGTACCTCAGGACGGCGCAGAGCAGCTGCGGGGCGAGGGAGAAGATCAGCAGGAATATGAGCGCTTTTTTAAGAAACACGGTCCTCGCGGTGTGATTCATTCCGATATCCTCCCTTTGCCGTTATCGCGGGAAATTATACCATAACTCCCGTATTATTTCAACGGGCGGAGGGTTTTTATCCCGCGGATATTGAAAAAACGGCCGCTCGGGAGTATAATATAGAAAAACGTGAAACGGAGAAACCGGCAATGAGCGAAACCAGCACCCCGTCGGGCGGCGGATATTTCGGAAAAGAAGTACCCAAGCTCGGCTTCGGCCTTATGCGCCTCCCGAACACCCTCGGCATCATAGACGTCGAGCAGGTAAAGACCATGGTGGACATGTTCATCGAAGCGGGCTTTACCTATTTCGACACCGCGTTCGTGTACCCCGGATCGGAGGCCGCCATTAAAAAGGCTCTCGTCGACCGGTATCCGAGGGACTCCTATACCCTCGCGACAAAGCTGAACGCCTCCGTCGCCCTGACGGAGAAAGCGGCGAAACAGCAGTTCCATACCAGTCTCGAGCGGACGGGCGCGGGATATTTCGACTATTATCTCCTCCACGCCTTCATGGAGAACAACTACGAGAGATACGAAAAATTCGATCTGTGGGACTACGTCAGGGATCTCAAGGCAAAAGGGCTCGTCAAGCACTACGGCTTTTCGTTCCACGCTGGGCCCAGCCTGCTCGACAAGATACTGACCGACCACCCCGACGTCGATTTCGTACAGCTCCAGATCAACTACGCCGACTGGGAGAACAAATCGATCGCCTCCCGCGCGAACTACGAGGTCGCGAGAAGGCACGGCAAGTCGATAACGGTCATGGAGCCGGTCAAGGGCGGCAAGCTCGCCGACCCGCCGAAGGAGATCAAAAAGCTCTTCACGGATTATAACCCCGACGCCTCGTGCGCGTCGTGGGCGATACGCTTCGTCGCCTCCCTCGACGGGATAATCACGGTGCTCTCGGGAATGTCGAATATCGCTCAGATGAAAGACAACATCTCGTACATGAAAGATTTCGTTCCGCTGAACGCCGAGGAGCGGGCGATCATACGGCGGGCGTCGGAGATCATGTGCGGCTCGTCGGCGATACCCTGCACCGCCTGCCGCTACTGCGTCGGGGGGTGCCCGATGAGCATAAACATCCCGGCGATCTTCTCGGCGCTCAACTCGCGCGTCGCCGACGGACAGATCGGGCGCTCTGCCGAGGAGTACGCCTCGGCGACCGAGGGCGGCGGGGCCGCCTCCGACTGCATAGAGTGCAGACAGTGCGAGGACGCCTGTCCCCAGCATCTGCCGATAACCGATCACCTCAAAAAGGCCGCCGAAATCTTCGGCAGGTGAACGGGCGGCAGCTTTTGCAAAATACGGTTTTTTCCACGGAGGAATCATGAAAAAAGCAATTTCCCTTCTCGTCGCCGTCGTCATGCTGCTGACCGCGGCGGCTTGCGCGGGAGAAGGCGGACCCGCCGTCACGTCGGACGTCGCGCCGGACACAAAAACGGGCACAGCCGCGCCCGAATCGACCGCCGGACCGACCGGCACGGCAAGCGACACCGCAAAAGATACGGAACCGGTCACCGAAACCGATGAGACCGGCGCGCCGGCGACGGACACCGAAGAGAACACGTCGTACGATACGGAGGACACGGGTCCCGGGACGTCAGGAACCGAACACGTGACCGACGGGAGCGCCGTGCCGGTATCATCCATTGAAATATCGGCCGAATCCGGCGCCGACAAGGTCAGGGTCGGACAGAAGCTCGCACTCTCCGCCGCCGTCCTCCCCGAGGACGCCGCGGGGAACGTCAGATGGTCGGTATCCTCCGGCTCGAAATACGCGTCGGTGTCGTCCTCCGGCGTAGTGACGGGAAAATCGAAGGGAACGGCGACGGTACGCGCCGAGGCGGCCGACGGCTCCGGCGTTTACGCCGAGATGAAGATAAGGGTAGTCATGGAAGAGGAAATCATCCTGTCGGCAAAATCCTCCGCGGTCTCGGTAGGCGAGACCGTGCAGATATCATATTCGTTTGACAGCGGAACGCCGGAGGACTCGGTCGTCTGGTCGGTCGCCGAGGGGGCGGAGTTCGCCTCCGTCTCGGAGAGCGGCCTCGTGACCGGTCTGAGGGAAGGAAACGTCAAGGTCAAAGCGGCGGCCGCCGGCGATCCCGGCGTTTACGGCACCATCTCGCTCGAGGTCGTGTACGTCAGCGTCACGCGGGTGTCGGTCTCGGCAGGGGCAAAGACCGTCAAGGCCGGCAAGACCCTCGCCCTGACGGCTAAGGTCGGGCCGGACAACGCGTCCGACAAGGAAGTGGAGTGGTCGGTGTCCTCGGGATCGGAATACGCATCGGTCGACGGTGACGGCGTCGTGACGGGAATTAAAGCCGGGACGGCGACGGTGAGGGCCACGGCGTCGGACGGCTCCGGCTGCTACGGCGTGTTCTCCGTCAGCGTGACGGGAGGCGGATCGTCCGCCCAGCCCGCGAGCCGGCTCTACAAGATACACTCGGAGGTGTATTACAGCTCGCCGTACGACGATAACGACACGGCGCGCCTCGTCGTGTGCCTCCAGGGCCTGCTCAACTCCGAGGCGTCCGAGACCGGCACGTTCTGGTATCTTCTCCAGGACAGCTCGGACACCTACTGGCTAAATTATCTCCGCCGCGACGGCAAGATGCTCCATAACGCCGAGGTCACCGAGATCAGGACGTTCTCCCAGTTCTGGGAGCTCGTAAAGCCCGAGGTCGAAAAATACGGCATCGTCCTGTGGGATCAGCAGGTGCCCTCGACGGCGAACGTCGCCTCGACGATCTGCTCCGTCGAGCGCTTCATCCCCGTCAAATACGACGCCTCGGCGGGATCGCTTTACAGCTTCCTCGTTTCCGAGGGGATCGGCGTCAGGGAAAATCTCGTCGGCAGGTTCAGGACGGCCTCAAAGGGTCAGAAGATCCCCGGCACGTCGCTCGACTCCACCGGCTCGACGAAGTGCGACGCCTATATCTGGGCGCTCGACGTTTACATGGACAGCTGTTCCGACAAAATGATCGCTTACGTCCTCGACGGGGCGTCGACCATACCGTCGAACACGATATATCAGAAATACGGCAATCCCGGCCCGGACATGAACCAGATATTCAACCACGATTATCTCATCATGAACCGCTGCTTCTTCTTCGACCTCTCGGTCGTCGGGGACGAGCGCCCCTGTGACGACAAAAACCAGCCGCTCGGGACCGACCTCGCGACGGCGAAGAAGATACTCAAACGCATTTACGAGCGCTCCGGCGGGGAGATCGTGCAGTGTCTCGGCTTCCCGATGTGGTGGATGAAATACACCGTATTCCACAATCTCGGAAAGACCGGTGAGGTCGAGCTCGAATGGAAATTCGCCGAGCTGATCACGACCTACAACTGCGCGATGGAGGCCGACGCCGCCCATCCCTGCTATATGACGAACGGCTCGCTCTATACTCAGTACAAGCTCTCAAAAACGTCGTACACGAACAACCACGCGATGCAGGATCCGGGCAAGCAGTTCGACCCCGGGACGAAATATTTCACCGTCTATATAGGCGACTACGACTCATCGGCGTGGCTGAAAAACCACATCCCCGAGGTGTGGGACGATCCGGCGCGCGGGACGATACCCCTCGTGTGGGGCTTCAATCCCAATCTCGCCGACAGGATCCCGATGGTCTTCGACTACATATACGAGACGATGACCGATATGGACTACATCGTGACGGGCGACTCCGGTGCGGGATACGCAAACCCCTCGGCGCTCATCCGCAGCGATATCCGCGAGGGCCGCGCGAGCGGCGCCGACGCCTGGATCAGATACAACAAAGTGTACAACAAGCTCTTCGACCTCGACATCTGCGGCTTCCTCCTCAACAGCGGGCGGCAGATCGAAAAAGCGGTCAGGCAGATGTACAACGAGCTCTTCCCGACGGGATCCTTCTCTCACAACGAGAAGCTGACGATACTCGGGAACACGCCGTACGTCCCGCTTTCAATGGACATCTACACCCTCCCGCTCGGCAACACGAGCTACGAGGATATGTACAACGCTTTCAATAATACCGGCAACAACTTCTGCGCCTACCGCTCGATCCTCTGGACGGCGGGAGACCTGACGACGAAGATCCCGGAATACACGAACTTCCTGAACGCCAAGAACGACGGATATCATTACGAATACGTCGATCCCTACACGATGTTTTCCCTCGTCCTTCAGTCGGGACAGGGCCGCCACGTATCATAAACGGGATAAATAAAAAATCAGCGGGACAGGCAAATCGCCTGTCCCGCTGTCTTTTGTGTTATTGTTATTGTGTTATTGTTATTCCACAACCGCCTGTTCGGTCTCGGAGATAGCGAAGATCGTCAGGAACAGCGAGTCGAAGTCGTTCGACGAAGTCCAGAAGCGGTAATACATGCTCCCCGTCGGGATGCTGACCGCGTGCTGCGCCTCGTCCTCCTCGTGGACGTAAACGCCGCAGGACTCGACGCGCGCGAACGCCGCGCCGTTCTTCGCCACGTCGTAAACGCAGTACGGGAACTTGCTGAGGTGACTCGTCGAGATGCGGATCCCGCCGTCGTGGATGACGTCCCAGACGTTCTTTCCGTCGAATTTGAACCACGATTTCGCGGTGAAGATCCCGTCGCCGTAGTTCTGAGTCGTCGTGTGGCCGACCTCGTGAGACTTCGTCGAGCCGGTGAGATGATTGACGAAATCGTAGGTGCGTGCGCCGACGAGCGCCTGCTTGGTCATTTTGCCCTCGTAAACGACGTTCCTGTTCCCGTCCTCGACGATATATCCCGGCTTGAGCGAATGGCCGTCGAAGCGGAAATAATACTCCGTCACTCCGGGGGCGGTCTTGATGCCTTCAAACGCGGCGGTCGGGAAGTCGCCCGCGGCGGCGTCGAGCTCCTTGCTCTTTCTGAACGCAGTCACGGTCCTGAATATACCGTATATCAGCGCGACTGCGCCGGCGGCGATCATGATCGGGGGGATGAACCCGCCCATTTTGCTGTTCGTCGTCTTTTCGGGATCGGACGGATCGTAGAAGACCTTGATATCGTCGCCCTCTTTGAACGACCCCGTGAGATTAGCGAAGGTCGTTTCGTATTCCTTCCCGTCGACCGAGAAGCTGACCTTGAGGTCGTACGCCTGCGGCTCGCCCTCCTCGTAGGGACATTCGGTGACCGATTTGATCTTGCCGGTCGTCTCTACGTACTTGTCGGTGTTGAAGCCGAGCAGGATTATCCCGACGATTATCAGGATTATCCCGGCGGGGATGAAGAACCTCGCCGGCCCCGTGTTTCTCATAAATCGCGCGATCTTGTTTTCTGTGTTCATGGTTTAATACCTCTTTCGGGTTTATTGTTATAACGTATGCGGTCGGGCCGAAGGCCTCGTAAATCACTTATTTTGAAATAACAATCCACCGGTCTCTCTTTCGGTCGTGACCGATTTCGACGAACTGGCATTCGTATTTCCGAGGCGAGACGCCGCCTAAGTAAGGAATAAGTGAAAAATATCTCCCTGTCGTAACTTCTTTTTCGATCCCGTCGACCGTCACGGTCACATCGAAAGCCGCAAATCGCGATCGCCATTGCCAGTCAGCAATAAGGAGTTTGGTTCTATACAGCCGTACTCTTTGTATATCCTCAAGTTTGACTCTGTGGTAGTGCAGATAATTAACGAGGCATAGCGTCATTATGCTTATAGATACTGCCGCAAACAGGCCGCCGGCAAAAAGAGAAGCGCCGTTACGGTCAGATATATATGCTTTTATCGTAAGAACGTATAACGGAACGATAAATACCGTTGTAATAACTGTACCGTATATCAGCAGACCTTTCCAGAAATCTTCCGCCACGTTTTTTCTGTGAACTTCGGTTTCCATTATTTTTTTCTGTCTCAAGCCAGGCCTTTTTTGCAGGGTTTCCCGATCTTTTCGCGGTGATAAAAATACAGCTCCTCGGCGGCGAGCGCCATTTTCGTCACAGAATACCTGTCCTCGGGGCAGGTCGGGTGGATATACCACGTGTCCTCGAGGGTGTTGAGATCCACGTTGTCGCCGTACTTTCCGAGATAGTCGTATTCGATGTGACACGAATACATGGACGGGACGGGCTTTATCATCTCAAACGGATCTCCGTCAAAATCGACGCCTTTTACGCGGAAGCCCTCGCCGTCGTGCACGAGCGTCCCCTCGCCGAGGTCGATGAATTTGTTTTTCGGGAGGGACTTGACGTGGACCGGCAGCTCGCCCGAGGAATAGGTGCCTTCCCTGACCTCGCGGCGGACGTTTTCCCTCTCCCATTCGTACCAGTCGGGGATGTGCGAAAAGCGGGTGTTCCCGTCCTCCGCCTCGAGCTCGCCGAGCTCCGTCATGCGCCAGCCTTTACCGCACGCGCGGCAGAAAAGCCGGTCGTTTTCGCTCGCCATGCGGTATTCCGCGCCGCACTCCGGGCACTGATAAAGGACCTTGTGAAGCCCTTCCGCGCGCTTCGGGTACGTGACCTTTATCCCCTTTTCCTTCTGCCACGCGAAATCGTCGTACCGGAACGCCTCGACGAGGCGCTCGTTGATCTCGTTTGCCGTCTTTTCTGCGAGCTCCTCGGGGGTGAAGAGCACCTCGATCTTCGCCTCGATAGGGTTCACGCCCCTGTCGTGAGCCGAATCCCAGAAGGGGGAATTGACGTGATGCCCGTGACACGTCAGCATGACGACGGGCACCTTCATCATCCGGCAGAGCTGCCCGAGCGACTCCGGCAGGACGGCCGTCGTCCCGCAGAGGGAGTATCTCGCCTCGGGGAATATGACGCAGATGTTTTTGAGATCGTGAAGCGAGCGCTTTATCTGCCTCACGAGAAGGATGTCGTTCGTGAACTTGCGCTTGCATATACACCCGACGTCCCGCAGGAGCTTTTCCCTCCCGAGGAAGCCGTCGATCGCGACGACGTAGTTGGCCTTGTTCGGCCATATCGCAGCCGACATGACCTTGAAATCCATAAAGGCGTTGTGATTCGACAAAAGGATATACGGCGGCCTGAGATCAGCCGGCCTCAGGTCCTCGAGGATCCCGCCGTGCTTTTTCACGTCCGGGACCGACAGGGCCCTTATGACCGGCATAAGGACGTCAAGAGTCTTCCTCGGCTTTAACGTCATGTCAAATCGTTTCGGCTGTTTCTTCATGTGCGACCTTCCCGCTCTTTTTGAGATATTATACAGTCCCCGCCGCAAAAAGTCAAGCCGCCGGCCCGGCGTTCGCCGGGGGAAACAGCCGGAGGAAAAGGCGGAAAAGTAACGGAAACGACCGTTTCGAAAAACAAAAGAGAGCCGTGGCTCTCTTTTGCGTACGTTGTGAGTTTGTTCGCCGGTCTCGGGATCGGGCTGTCCCGCCGCCGTTAAATCACGCAAACGGGTTTTCGTCCGGGTATCTGTCGCAGGCCGGGCGGTTGAAGCCTATCTCCCTGACGCCGAGGAATCTGAACACCTCGTAGAGCGCCTCTCCGCAGTGACCGAAGGCGACGGCGCCGTGGTGCGGGAAATTGCCGCCCACGAGAACGTGACGGTAGAATCTTCCCATTTCCTTTATGGCGAAAATGCCGATCGAGCCGAAGGAGCGCGTCGGCACGGGAAGCACCTCGCCCTCGGCGACGTAGGCGCGCAGCACCGCGTCGGCCGTGCTCTGGAGACGGAAGAAAGTGACCTTTCCGGGGGCGATGTCGCCCTCGAGCGTGCCCCTCGTGATGTCGGGCTCGGAGTCCGGCTCGAGGTGGCTGTGCATTATCCTCTGATATCTGATCTCGGGAGAGCACATCTTGCAGGACGGGGTGTTTCCGCAATGGAAGCCCATGAAGACGTCCGTCGGCTTGTAGTCGTATCCGAATTTGCCCTTTATGCCCTGCTCGTAGATATCCTTCGGGACGGTGTTGTTCACGTCGAGGAGGGTGACGGCGTCGGACGTCACGCAGGCGGCGATATACTCGCTGAGCGCGCCCCATATATCGACCTCGCACGCGACCGGGATACCGCGGGAAGCGAGGCGGGAGTTGACGTAGCAGGGAACGAAGCCGAACTGCGTCTGGAACGCCGGCCAGCACTTGTTCGCCATGGCGACGAAGCTGCGCGAGCCCTTGTGCTTCTCCGCCCAGTCGAGGAGGGTTATCTCATACTGCGCGAGGCGCGGGAGGATGCCCGGCATCTTGTTGCCGCAGCCGAGCTCTTTTTCCATATCGGCGATGACCCCGGGGATGCGGGGGTCGTCCTTATGGGCGTGATACGCCTCGAAGAGGTCGAGCTCGGAGTTCTCCTCTATCTCGACGCCGAGGTCGTAGAGGCGCTTTATCGGAGCGTTGCAGGCGAGAAAGTCCTGAGGTCTCGGGCCGAAGCTGATTATCTTGAGATCTCTCAGGCCGAGCACCGCCCTCGCTATCGGGATGAATTTCTTTATGTTTTCGGCGCATTCCGGGGCGGTCCCGACGGGGATCTCCGGGATATAGGCCGTGATGTTCCTCAGCGCGAGGTTGTACGACGCGTTGAGCATGCCGCAGTACGCGTCGCCGCGCCCGTCGATGAGATCGTCTCCGCTCTCCTCCGCGGCGGCTATGAACATCGCCGGCCCGCCGAATTTCTTGGCGATGAGCGTCTCGGCGGTCTCGGGTCCGAAGTTGCCGAGGAAAACGACGAGCGCGTTGCAGCCGGCGGCGACGACCTCGCTCAGGGCCTTTTCGCCGTCCGTCTCGGTCTCGACCGTCGTCTGGCACTCAAAGATATCTATGCCGAGCTTTTTGGTTTCGGCGACCACCGCGCGGCGGCGCCTCTCGGAAAGGGTCATGGGGAAGCAGTCGCGGCTGACGGCGACTATGCCGAGCTTTATTTCGGGGATGTTTTTCATTTATCTGTGCCTCTTTCCGCCGCTGAGGGCGATTTGTTCTGTCGTTATACGGCTCGCGGCCGTGTTTGTTATATTATATCATATTAAAATCCCCGGCGCAAGGGCGGGGCGGGGTAAAAAAGCGATTTGATTTTGTCGCCGGGGATCGGGCGCGGCAGACAAAAAATCCGCAGGCGGTTTTGCCCGTCTGCGGAAGACAAGTTTTATTATCAAGTATCCCACTCGAATTCTTTGACAACAGCATAATACGCGGCAGTATTTTCAGGATCCGGGTATATGTTGATGAACGGTAAAACGATCTTTTCTCCGTTTCCATATCTCCACATCATGGAACTAACGCCGAAAAGCGGGGCGTAAAGCGGCCTTCCGAGAACTGCGACCACCTCGTCAAAAGTCATACCGCTCTTTATCTTCTCATATACTTGTTCCCTGGGTGCAAGATAATCAACGTCAAATCCGGAATCGGATATGTCTATCACTTTTCTGTCATCGCCGAAGGTCACGAAAAAAACGTGTCCCGTGGCTCTGTCGTTAACGTAGTATCTTACGTTGTAATTCTGTGACGGTAAACCACCGGAATAAGACAATTCAGGCAGCGCTTCCTTTACCTCGTCGATTGTCATTCCGACTCTGACGAGAGAAATGTCCGTGAGTTCATCCGGTATTTGAAGCAGCGTAACGGCGGTGTCGTCCTGTGCATCTGACTGAGCGCCGGATTCGTCATTTTCGCCGTTTGACGGAGCGTTTGATACACTGTTCTGAAGCATGCATGAAGACAGCAAAAGTAAAGCGGCCAGCACGAGAATCGTTATACGTTTTATCATGTTAATTACTCCTCTTATTATTGGGTTTGCGATTCTTTGTTATTCAGTATACGCTGCTAAACATTGAGAGTACAACATCCGTATCATTTTTGACAAAATCTTTCGATCGAATATACAGATTATTCCACGGCGTAATTTGATAATATCCGCAAAACGTGTTATAATTTGCGCCATTGCTTGAAAGATAGTTTCTTCCTGCTTCGGCAGGATCAACAATCAAATTCCCATCCGAATCAAATCTTGTCACGGCTGTCTGTCCGGGTTTATGTGACCAGAATCCATCTGCATCCTGCCTGTACCAATGGTAATCGTACACTAACATATTTGAAATATAACCATATCCGACAACAAGCGCAACCTTATACGTCCCGGCCGCACCGAGCGTACCGTGCTGTACTTCGGTAAATACGTAGGTGCCCGCATGAGTGTTTCTGTAAGCCGAATAATCATTATTTACTGCCAATTCAATAGCGGCTTTGGTGCATGCGGTGAACATCGAACCATAGTATTCACCGGGTTGCTGCATATCCCAGAAATTATTAGTCCCTGGATGGACCTGATTGTTAAGAGCATAAGCGTAACAGTTGTTATAATGACCGTTACCGTCGCTGGACCAATCATCACTCCCGTATGTGATTTCCGAACCTGTTGTGGGGCACATTGAAACAAGCCGCCACTCATCGTCATACGTCGAGTTATTAGTATACGTAACCGTCTTCAAGTATGACCCGTTGCTTTTAAGTACAACAAGTGAAGATGTGGATGATTTTGGGACAAATACATAATTGAAATCGCTGGTCGCGGACGATTTCATAAGTGCCCATTTTGCGCCGGTATATGACGCTGTTGACTGTATCACGTTTGCTCCGGACGAAGCACTATTGTTTTTTACTCTCATATAGAGCCCCGAATCCTGCGACTGGATGCTATAATATCCATCAGACCCGAGTGTAAATGTCCAACGGTACTCATAACTATTTGTTGTTAGCAAATTAGACTGGATAATCGCGTTGGCAGCCATTCCGGGATCAGCAAAAGCGTCCGCGAATTTCCTGTTTCCAACATTTAGGTTCCGCTTGTCACAACTCCGGCCGAAGAAACAGTCACCTGACATTGGGCCACGTTAATCCCGGGAGCTGTGCTATCGACAGTGGCGCAAATGTACGTTGTACCCGCAGAAACACCTACGACAAGTCCATATTGCGTGACGGTGGCAATCGACGTGTTATTCGACGACCAACTTACATCTCCACTGACCTGAGGACAAGCCGTCAGTTGATACGCCTGCCCGCGATAAATGGATATGCTTGACGGGTCTATGTAAATGTTTTCGTCAAAACTACGTTCTTCAATGTTTTCCGAATCGGTTGTATTCTGTTCTGCTGAAACAGGTAAAATGAGTGCCTGTAAAGCAAACTGAGAGAGAGTCAGTACAACTGCCAGCAGGAAAGACTTTACTTTTCTAGTTTTTGTTTTCATGACGGTTCTCCTTTCCGACCCATAAAAATACACTTTTGACATCATATATTGTATCACGCTCCTTTCATTTTGTCAATATAGGTTAAAAGTTTTTTTAGATATCACGAGGCGATTTGATTTTCCCGCTTTACGATGATATAATATCGTCAGAAAAATATTCGGAGGTCACCCCATGGGTCTGTTTTACAGGGGAAAGGCGATAGAGACGGAGGGGAGCGAGACCTTTCTCTCGCTCGCGGAAAAATATCAGGGAGATTATCCCGCGCGGATAATACTCGCGCAGGTCGGGCAGAAGATAATCGAGCTCAACAAGACGGTCGGCGAGGAGCCCGACGGCGAGCTCGTTTTCATCACGACGTCCGACAGGGACGGGCACAAGACCTACGAGCGCGGCGCGACGATGATGTTCCTCCGCGCGATGGCGCACGTTTACGGCAAGAGGATAAAGACGCTGAAGCTCGAATACGCCGTCGGCGACGCTCTCTATTTCAGCGCGGCGCTGAAAGACGGCGAGATCACCCCCGAGGGGATAGAGACCGTCAGAAAGACCATGGAGCGCTACTGCCGCGACGACGAGAAGTTCAACAAGAGCAAGGAACAGACGGACGACGTCGTCGCCGTCTTCCGCCGGCACGGCATGAAGGACAAGGAGCGGCTCTTCCATTACCGCCGCTCGTCCACGACGAACGTCTACAGGTTCGGCAACTACGTCGATTATTACTACGGATACATGCCGCCGTCGGCGGGCTACGTCCCCGTCTTCGACCTCCGGGCCGACATGGGCGGAATATTCCTCGTTCTCCCGAACAAATCCGCGCCGGACAGGCCGGGCAGCCCCTACGTCCCGCCGAAGCTCTTTTCCACGATGAGACAGTCGAATATATGGGGCGAGAACATCGGCGTGCCGACCGTCGCCGCCCTCAACGACGCAATCACACGCGGCGAGGGGCGGGACATTATCCTCGCCTCGGAGGCGTATCACGAACACATGATAGGGCAGATCGCGAGGCAGATAAAGGACGAGGGCAGACGGATCGTGATGATAGCCGGGCCGTCGTCGTCCGGCAAGACCTCGTTTTCGCACCGCCTCTCGATACAGCTCGGCAACGTGGGGCTCAGGGCCCATCCCGTCGCCCTCGACGACTATTACGTCGAGCGCACCCTCACGCCGAAGGACGAAAACGGGGAGTACGACTTCGAGTGTCTCGAAGCGCTCAACGTCGATCTCTTCAACGAGCAGATGAAGATCCTGCTCTCGGGCGGAAAGGTCGTCCTGCCGAGCTTCAATTTCAGGACGGGCATCCCCGAGTTCGGCGGCGCCCCCCTCGGTATCGGAAAGGACGACGTCCTCGTCATCGAGGGCATCCACGGGCTGAACGAAAAAACGTCCTACGCGATAGACCCGGGTGACAAGTTCAAGATCTATATAAGCGCCGTGACGGCGCTCAACGTCGACGAGCACAACCGCATCCCGACGACGGACAACAGGGAGATACGCCGGATGGTGCGCGACGCGAGGACGCGCGGCTTCTCGGCGACCGACACGATATCGAGGTGGCAGTCGGTGAGGCGCGGGGAGGAGCGGCACATCTTCCCGTTCCAGGAGGACGCGGACGTCATGTTCAACTCGGCCTCGCTCTACGAGCTCGCCGTGCTCAAGACCTTTGCCGAGCCGCTTCTTTTTTCCATCCCGAAGGACGCGCCGGAATATCCCGAGGCGAAGCGCCTTCTCAAGTTTCTCGAATACTTCCTCGGCCTCTCCTGCGAGGACGTTCCGAGGAACAGCATAGTCCGCGAGTTCATCGGCGGGAGCGTCTTCCCGGTAGGGTGAAAAATGAAGTCGCCCGCGAGCGGGCTGATGAAGACGCTTCGCTGATGAAGGAACGAAGACGCTCACTGCGTTCGCTGAATAAAAAATCCCGATGCCGATTCGGCGTCGGGATTTTTTGTTCGTTATCGCAGGCCTTCCAGCTGTTTGATCTCCTTGAGCTTGAAATAAAGCTCGCGGGCGATGAAGGCGAAGCCGAGGTCGTTCGGATGATAGCCGTCCGCGGTGTGCTCGAACCGCATGGGATGCCCGTCGAAGGGGGCGCCTCCGCCCTCCGAGCGCATGAAATACACGTGCCCGTCGTGCGAGGCGAGCTCGCTGAACAGCTTTTCGAGCTCCTCCGCCTTGCCCTCGTTGGATATCTCGGGATCGTATCCGAACCGGTCGCAAGCCCAGCGCGGGAGGGAGTAAATGAGCATCGGCGTCTCGGGATACCTCTCCCTGATTAGCGAAATGAAGCTCGGGAACCTCTCGGCGAGGTGGCTCCTCGAGAAGCAGTTGCCCGCCGTGTTGATGATGAAGAGCGTCACGCCGGGGATCTCCCTCAGCGCGAGCGCGACCTCGTCCTCCGCCCTGCCGGCGCCCGAGAAGCCGAGGTTTATGAACTCGCTGTCCATCCATCTCGAAAGTATGTTGGAGTACGCCATGCCCGGCCTCGCCGCCGCGCAGCCCTGATCTATCGAGCCGCCGTAAACGAGCACGCGCCCGTTTTTGTGCGGGACCGGCGGGAGTATCTCGGCGTCGTCGTCAAAGCCGATCTCGAAGGACTCCACCCCGTTGTAAAGCGGGAAATTCAGCGTGACCTCCGCCGTGATCGTTTTCCCCGACCACATCGCGGCGCCGTATCCCATCGCCGTTTTGTCGGGGATATAGGCGGTAGAGCAGTACACCGGGTCGGCGTCGCCCTCTGTTTTCAGGTACATATCGAAGCCGCTCTCGCCCGTCGTCGCCATGTGAGTGAAGACCGGCGGAAATTTCAGCCCGACGCGGATCTGTATCTCGCTGAAGGTCCCGCGGAACCTCAGCTGAACGCCCGCCGTGTTCCAGGTGAGCTTTTCGACGTCCGAGGGGATGGGCGCAGGGAGATCGAGCATGAGCCGTCTGAGGACGTGATCCTTTTCGTAAAAGCCGAGGCCCTCGACCTTAGTGCCGCCCTCGCCCGCTTTGAACCATTTCATATCGCGCTCCCCCTTCCTTTTTCCGCCTCGGCGAGGCGGATCTTCTTTATCTCGCCGTAGAGGTGTCTCGACGTCAGATAAAATCCGAGATCCGTCGGGTGGCACCCGTCGACCGTTTCTTCGTATTCCATCGAGTGCCCGTCGACGTCAAAGGCGTGGGACAGTCTCGTGTGATATAGATGCGGGTCGGTCTGAGCGAGCTCGTTCGCTATCTTTTCGACCTCGCGGGACATGAGCTCGTAAGAGCCCTCGGCAACGGGGCCGAAGCGTTCGCCCGTTCTCTTTGACATGCCGAAGAGCAGGATCGGCGTCCCGGGGTATTTTTCGCGCACGAGCGAGATGAACGACGGGACGTTTTCTCTCACGTGTTCGGGGCTCCAGCAGTTGCCGACGCCGTTCATGAGGAAGAGCGTGACGTCGGGGATCTCCCTGACGGCGAGCGCCGACGACCTTTCGTACCGCCCGGCGCCCGAGAAGCCGAGACACACGACCTCGGAATCCAGCCAGCGCGAGAGGATGTTCGCGTGGCACATGCCGGGGCGCGACGAGCATCCGCCCTGTTCTATCGAGCTGCCGTAGAGCAGTATCCTGCCGCCCGTCCTCGGCCTCGGCGCGTATATCTCCGTTCCGTCGTCAAAGCCGAGCTCAACGCTTTTCAGCCCGTTATAGAGCGGGCAGTTTATCTCCACGTCGACGAGCTGACGCGGGCCGCGGTAGACAGTACAGTCGTAAGAGGTCGCCCTCGGCGCGCCGAGTATCGTCGTGCCGCTGTGTTCCGGCTCGGCACCGCCGACGCCTATATAGCAGTCGAAGCCGCTCTCCGTCACCGCCGCCATGTGATAGTGCGACGGGACGCCGGTGAGCTCGGCCTTTATCGATATTTCGGACGTCAGGGCGCGGAAGCGGAATTTCACTCCCGCGGTGTTCCATGTGAGACTTTCGACGTCGCCGGCGAGCTTCTCCGGCGGGTTGAGCATGAGTCTGCGGTACAGTTTTTCTTTTTCGTAAAAGGGCAGTCCCTCGATGACTATCGGGTTGCCCTCTCCGGGTTTCACGTAAAACGACATATTCCCTCCGTCGCGGGCGTTTCCCCGCGTCAATATTATATCACAACCGCGCGTGTTTGTAAACGAAAAGCCCCGCCTCGGCGGGGCTGTATTACATTCGTCACTCAACAGTCACGAAGACGGCGTCGGCGTTTTTGACCTCAACGGTATAGACGCCGTTTTCGTCCGGCACGAGGCGGGAGGGGATCCCCCTGACGTAGGCGGTGACGACGGCGCCCGGCTCCGCCGCCGTGAAGGTGACCGACGAGCTCTGCTTTGTCTTGAAATTGTAGTTCCGGCACCCGACGAAGAGATACGCCTCGCCCCCGCCCGCGTTTTTTGTGAAATGCCCGACTATGAGCGAGCCGTCGGGGCCGGGCTTCACGTCTTTCAGAGCCGAGCCGAGGGAGTCCGCGTCAAAGCTCCCGAGGTATTTGTCCCCGAGCATATTCGCAGCGAAGGTGCTGTTCAGCAGCACCGCCGTGCCGTCGCCGGTGTAGCGCATATATACCGGCGCGAGCGCCTTGAGCTCGCCGTTTACCTGCGAAAGCCGGTCGAAGAGCGCGGTCTTTTCGCCGTTTTCGTCAACTACCGAAAACTCGTACTTATGCATGGCGTACCAGTGTATCCCCTTCGCCCCGTAAGCCATCGAGGCGTAGGCCTGGAACCGCATCCGGTCGGCCGGGACCTCGAACCCTCCCGTTTCGCTGACGTCGATATGCTGGAGGATGACGTTGAGGTCGTGGCCGCGCTCGCGGCAGTACCGCGCTATTATCTCGAGGTTGTTGAGGAATGACGAGAGCTGGTTCGCGCCGTTCTCCCTCTCCATGTTGTAGATATAATGGTCGACGCTGACGAGATCGCTGTACTCGCCCACCGTGTCGAAATACGTCCGGACGTACTCCTCGTATTTGTCGTATTTGTCCCGGAAGCCGTAGGTCGGGAGGAGGTTCGAGAGGAATCCCGAGGCGGGCAGCGCCTCCTTCATAAGGAGACGCCCGATATTGCCGAGCGGCTCGAGATCGATGAGCCGCGGCTCGTCCTGGAGATCGAGGCACCATATCGCCCCGTTGTCGAGCCCCATGTCCCGCACGAGGGCGAGGAAATCCTCGTCGGACTCCCCGAGCGCAGGGACGTTCAGAGAATAAGCCGACGGTATCATCCCGAGGCCGTATTTCATCACCATGTCGGGGTCGACGCAGTCCCATATCAGGTCAAAGCCGCACTCGGCGAGCGCCGAGAGGACGGCGTCGGTGCATTCCGGCACGCGGTAGCAGCCGATGAGGAGCCGGTCGTGGGGCATCCTCGCGTCGCGGTACTGCTTTACGACGAACCGCTTGGTCACCTCGGAGCGGAGCTCCGTCAGCGTCCCGTACTCCGTCGTCATTTCCCGCGCCCCGTCGGGGAGCGCCCAGTACGTGACGAAGGCGTCCTCTATCGCTTTTTCGTTCTCAAGCTCCGCGCCGGATATCGAGGCGACCGTCCCGTCCCACGCGGCGGCGAGCTCGGCGGGCCCCGGCTCCTTTTCCCCGCAGGAGGCGGCAAGGAGCGCCGTCAGCGCGAGAAATATCGCAAAAACCGCTTTTTTCATCCTTCCCCTCCTGTCGTTTCGCAGGTCAGCAGGTCGGCGATCGAGCCGATCACGAGGTCCGGCATGCGCTCCGCGGGCAGGCCCTCGAGGTCCCCGCGCGTCGTCTCTCCCGAGAGGACGAGCACCGAGGTCATGCCCGAGTTTTTGCCGAGCGCGACGTCGGTATAAAGTCTGTCGCCGAAAACACAGGCGTCGGAGGCCGGGATCCCGGTATACGAAAATATCATCTCCGCCGTGTCGGCGTTGGGCTTGCCGAAATATCTCGGCGCGACCCCCGTCGATGCGGTTATCGCCGCTGCGATCGAGCCGCTGTCGGGTATGAAGCCGTTCTCGGTCGGGCAGTTGAGGTCGGGATGCGTGCAGAGATATTCCGCGCCGCCGCGTATGAGGGTGCAGGCCCGCTCGAGCCCCGCGTAGGTCAGTTCGGTGTCAAAGCTCGAGACGACGATATCGCCCTCGTCGGACAGCGTTATACCCGCTTCCCCGAAACTCCTTTTAAGAGACTCCGTTCCGAGAAGAAAGACGGTCTTCCCCCGCCTTTGCGTGAGCAGGAACCGCGCCGTCACGTCGCCGGAGGTCAGTATCTCGCCCTCCCGCGGGGCGAAGCCCATACGGGTGAGCCGGTCGAAATAGACCTTCCCGTCCCTCGACGCGTTGTTGGTGAAAAACAGCACGCGCCGCCCGTCCGCCCTCAGGCGGTGTATATATTCCACGGCAAACGGGAAGACCCTGTCCCCGAGATAGATCGTGCCGTCCATGTCGAAAATATACAGTTTTTTATCGGGATACATTCCGCTCATACCTCCGCGCTTCTCTGCGCGTATTTTATCACACCTCGCCGACCATGTCAAGAAAACGCCAAAGGACGGGCATACGCCCGCCCTTTTGACTGGATGAAATATTTACACCCGGTTTGCCTGAACGGTTATGTATATAAGTTCACCGTTACTGTCTTGGCAAGTAAAAATATAAACAGGTTGTAAAACGATATGCATCGTGTTGATCTCATCGTGTCTTCGGCTAGAAAGGAAAATTAGTTCAATTAACAAGTACAAAACAATACATAACGTCTGTACGAGAAACAAAACAATGATTCCAGACTGAGCATTGCCGCCTGTCGCTCCGTCCTAAAACGTTATGGAAACCTTAGGTGGATGCATAAACAAATCATCATCATCTCCCAATACTAGTTTGACACTTGGTTTACTCAGCAATGAATTTGTCAGAGAAACATATTTTTTATACCATTCTCTAACAGTTTCGACCATGTCTTCAGAGAACTTTGGAGTAAACAACGCATCAAACGTCGAACTGCTGAATTGCGGATAAATATCCGCGAACAATATCTTTTCTCCTTTGAAGCAAATGCTTAGATAAACATATCTTCCGTAGATAATACCCAACATCATATAATGAGTATACCCGTTATTAGTGTTATGAATCCTCAAAATAAGGTCGGCAAATGTTTTTTGAAAAAACGATTTTGATGTATTTTTAGAAACACCAGCACGGTATCCTTCAAAATATAGTTCAGGAGGATTACACTTAATCATTTATTATATCCTCAAGTTATGTTTAACGGCTTTTTTCAAAACTGCCAAAAGAAAGACTTGAAAACCATTCTGAATTCCAAATTTCAGGATCGTTTCTTACTTCAATGAGCAGATTATCATAAACAAAAAACGTACTGTTTCTTTTGCTGGCCGTATACTCATACACCAACGCAATTACGTTCCGATCGCTGAGTTTAACTGTAGCATTATAAACCGAATTACAGTAGTTCCCAGGATTACCTATATTAGGATAGTTCGGTGACATTATTTTTATCAAATCTGCCGCTGACGTAAATTCATAATCCTGAAAATATTCATCTGGAATACATGTAACTTTTATGTATAAATTGTCTCCGGAAGAAACCTTAGGATGATAAAAAATGCAGGGCAACTCATATTTTTCAGATGCAAACATTGTAATGTTTCCATATCCCTCTTCGTTACGAAATTCAATCGCCGTTCCGTTTATGTATGGAACAATGTTGTTGCGCATCCGAATTGTTTTTGCCATATTTTTTAGGTTTTCTGTTTGCTCGATTGTAGCACCCTGCTTCAAAAAACAGGAGCAGAGTTTGGTTTCGTTTTGCGGGTCTAAAGCATTTTGGAGTTCTTTCAAAGAGGAAAATTCGATCGAAGAAGATATATTTGATGGTCTTTGATCTACAGGCATCCCTTCATTTTTGTAGCATGCGCAAAAAGCAAAACATGCAACGAGAATCATTAAAACAAATCGTGTTTTCATAATACTGCTCTCTATTAAACTGTCATTATTGCGATCTTAAAGGTTGCGGTTGTACTAATGATGGGCTCTGGATTGGTTGCTTTTTTGTAA
>JAFZCF010000024.1 GCA_017552165.1 Clostridia bacterium | reverse complement strand
CCGAGCTCGCCGAGGCAGGCGGCGACGTTGACTGCCGACGTCGTTTTTCCCACTCCGCCCTTCTGGTTGGCAAATACTATTATCTTGCCCACGGATATTCTCCTTTTTCGGCTTAATGTCCGATTGTATATTATAGCAAATCCCGCAAAGGATGTCAAGCGAAAATCGAATGTTTCACGTGAAACGTCGATAAAAAAGACCCGCCGGGGCGGGTCAGAAAACGTTTTCGGTTATTATTTTCGCGGCGGCCTCGAGGCCTTCTCTGTCCCCGTCCGTGAATCTTCCGGTTTCGGTGCTGTCGAGGTCGAGCACTCCGACGGGGACGCCGTCCTTTATAAGGGGGACGACGATCTCGGAGCGCGACCTCTCGTCGCACGCTATGTGCCCCCGGAACTCCCGCACGTCGGGAACTGCGACGGTTTCACGGCGTGAAAACGCCGTTCCACACACCCCTCTGCCGGGTTTTATCTCGATACAAGCCGGTCTGCCCTGAAACGGGCCGAGCACGAGCGTGTCGCCCTCGATCAGGTAGAATCCCGCCCAGCTCACCCCGCCGAGCCGCTCGAAAATCAGCGCAGCGGCGTTTGAGAGGTTTGCCGTTTTGTGGGGTACGCCCTTTATCAGCGCCTCGAGATCGGCGCAGAGAGACGTATATTCGCGCGTCATTTGTCCGCCCCCGGCTCGTCCTTGTCCGCCGACAGACTGTCTATCTCGCGGCGGAAGGTCTCGACGTCCTTGAATTCGCGGTAAACCGAGGCGAAACGGACGTAGGAAACGTCGTCTATGCGTTTCAGACGGTCCATTACCATCTTTCCGATCTCCGATGAAGTGACCGACGTCTTGCCGGACGTGCGTATCTCGTCCTCGATGGCGTCAATAACCCCGAGCATCGTCGAGCGCTCGACCGGCCGCTTGTAGCACGCCTGAAGGAGCCCCGTCAGTATCTTGTTTCTGTCAAAAAGCTGTGCGGAGCCGTTCTTTTTTATCACCATGACGGGTACGACCGTCGGGATCAGATAGCTTTCGTAGGTCGTGAACCTCGATCCGCATTTCAGGCACATGCGCCGGCGGCGTATCGCCTCGTTTTCCGTTGGGCGGGAATCGACGACCTTTGAGTCGGGATAGCCGCACTGAGGGCATTTCACGGCGTCGCGGGCTCGTCATCCGTGAGGTTAATGTTCCCCCCGGAGACGGATATCCTGATCATTGACAGAGATATCGCCTGGGATATCTTGTACGAGCCGTCCTCGACGAGCGATCCGTTGTAAACGAGAGAGCCCTCGGTCACCGAAAGGTCGTACGACGTCGTCGTGCGCTGTATCGCGCCGTTCGAGGTCACGCGGACGCTCGCGTCCGTTGAGTCGATGACGAGCGTGTTGAAGGAGCTGCCGGAGACCTCGAGATCGCCGGCTTTGAGGGAAATCTCGCCGACCGAGACCGTCGAAACGCCGCTTACGCGCGCCGCGCAGTCCTTGAGCGACAGAGAATAGTCGAGCGGATTTGCGATATCAGACAGGGAAAGGGAACCGCCGGTCTCCGAAACGCTGAGCGAATTGAGCTTGGAGGCGTCGCTGATATACACGGTCACGCTCCGTTTGAGCGACGGGTCGGGATCCTTGAGGAGGAAATACCTCAGCCCGCGGAACTGTATCCCGCCGGAGGAGCGGTCGAGAAGTGACGCGAGCTTGCCGACCGTGCCGTCGACGGTCACGGCCGAGCCGTTCAGGGTGACTGAATAGTCGCGCACCGAGAAATTGCGGAGTTCTACTCTGCTTTTTTCGTCGGGAGACGGCTTTATCGTCACGTCGACGTCCGAAAACACGAGTTTGAGGGTCGCGACGGCGGTGTTGTCTATCTCATAGGTATAGAGCGACGAGCCGGCCTCCCCGATTTCCTGGTCGTATATCGGCTGATTTCTGTCCTCGGCAAGCTTTTCTGCGTATTTGCACATGCCGAAGCCGCCGAAAAAGAGTATCACGGCGAGGACGAGATAGATAACAGAGGTGGGTTTCACAGCTTGAGCACCTCCTTTTTGATGTACGCGTAGAGTATGCGGTATTTGCGGAACACGAATTTCATGAACTGCAGGAGCTTGGACGCCACCCACGGGATGAACCTGACGGCAAAATTGTATATCAGTATGCCGGCGAACATCGCTGCGGACCCGACCATGAGGGACAGCCCGCATTCAAACAGGCCGGCCGGCAGGGTCTCGAGCAGCTTGACGATGCCGAGTATCATGCCGAATACGAAGACGCATGTCCCGGCGACGGTCACCACGGCGAGCGCGGCGACGGCGATTATGACGATTATCGCGAGGATAAGGAATATCAGGGCGAACACCGCCGCCGTCACGAGTATCACGACGAGCGCCAGCGGAATGCACAAAATAGAAAGTATTCTGAACAAAGTCAGACGTTTTTTGATCTCCGAGTCGTCAAAGGCGGTTTTTCTGACCCTCGAACCGATGCGCTCGTCCTCCGTGACGGTGACGGGGGATATCTTTTTGCCGCCCTCGTCGTCGTCGAAGAGCTCGTCTCCCGAAACGGACGGCGCGCCGCTTTCGTTTTTCAGCGAGCGGAGCTCCCTTACCTCAAGAGACGCGGGATCGAGGTCCTCCTCGTCCCCGTCGTCCTCGCCGTCGTCCGGCCCGTCTCCGGGCTCGGGGATCTCCCCGGTCTTTGCCGCCGGGGAGGCGGGCTCGTCGGGGATGCCGGTGTCGGTCAGGAGCATTTTGTCGGTCATGCGCTTTATGCGCGCGGCGACGCGCTCTATATCGCCGAGCCGCGCGATCTCGGCTTCGACCTGCTCGGAGCTTTTGTCGGCGAAATAGTTTTCAAACTGATCTATATGGTTTTCGATGTAGTCGTTGCGGACTCCGAGCTCGCGCAGCTTTTTCGACAGGACATCGTAAAATGTTTTTTTATCCACGCTTTCGCAGCCTTTCCGGGAATCAGCGCCCTGCGGCGGGCGGGGTTCCCCTTGATTTTTGGCGGAATTTGTTGTAAAATATTCCGGACCGGCCAATAAAGACAGTCAATCAATCATAATTATAACAGAAAACAGAGAATAAATCAACCATGAGAATGAGAAAAAAGAAGCACGGCGCCGAGCGGCTCGGGCGGTGCGCAGAATACCTCGCGGCGGGGAGGGACGACCTGCCGGAGCTTCCGCTATGCCTTGAGATAGGATGCGGCAAGGGCGACTTCGTCAGGGGAATGGCGCTCAGATATCCCGAAAAGAGATTCCTCGCCGTGGAGCGCATATCAGACGTCATGCTCATAGCTGTCGAGAAGGCAGCGGCGGCGGAAATATCCCCCGACCGCGTAAAGTTCGCGGTCACCGACGCCGACCGGCTCGGCGACATCCTGCCGGACGGCTCGGTTTCGACGTTATATCTAAATTTTTCCGACCCGTGGCCCAAGGCGAGGCACGCCAAGCGCCGGCTCACCCACCGCGACCGGCTCAAAAGATACGCCGCGTTCCTCGTCCCCGGGGGCGACCTCATATTCAAGACAGACAACGAGGCGCTTTTCGACTTTACGCTCGGGGAGCTTGAGTGCTCGCCGTTCAGGGTCACGTACGTCACGCGCGACCTGCACGCAAGCGAGCTCGCCGCCGACAACGTCATGACAGAATACGAGAAGAATTTTTCCGAAAAAGGGTACAAAATCCACATGCTCCGCGCCGTCCGCGAAGCCGATAACGACACAAAGGAGACAAATCGATGAATAACAGAGAGATAACGAGAGAAGCGCTCTCGGAATGGAGCGAAGATTACCGCGGGAGCGCCGAGCGCAGAATAGCAACGCTCGCAGTATCGAAAACCGACCTCAACGCGGTCGCGTACTCGGCGTCCGACGCCTTTTCGGTCGCCAACAAGTTTTCGGTCGAGATAAAGACCCTCCCCGTGACGGATCAGCAGGCCTCGGGGCGCTGCTGGCTCTTTGCCGCGACGAATCTGCTCCGCGAGGGCATCGCGGCGGAACACGAGCTCGAGAACTTTCAGCTTTCGCAGAGCTGGCTCGCGTTCTGGGACAAGCTCGAGCGCGCGAATTATTTCCTCGAAGCGATAATCGAGACGGCCGCGCTCCCCGTTAACGACCGCACGGTCGCCTTCATCCTTTCCTCTGGCGTTCACGACGGGGGACAGTG
Organism: Clostridia bacterium; assembly: GCA_017552165.1. Next base: position 3,000 of record JAFZCF010000024.1, on the reverse strand, counting down.
GGAGATGTTCGCCAATATAGTGCGCAAGTACGGTCTCGTCCCGCGAGACGTGTTCGGCGAGACCTACCAGACCTCCCATACAGCCATGATGAACCATTATCTTAACAGGAACCTCAAGCTCTGTGCGGCGAAGCTGCGCCGCATGATCTCGGACGGAGCGACGGAGAGCGAGGTCGGCGCGGAGAAAGACCGCATGCTCGGCAGGATATACGGCTTCCTCTGCACGTGTTATACCGAGCCGCCGGAGACCTTTGACTTCGAATACGTCGACAAAAACGGCGTATATCACGTTGAAAAGGGCCTGACGCCCCTCGGATTCGCCGAAAAATACGCCTTCGGGCTTCTCTACCGCACGGTCAGCATCATAAACGCCCCGACGTCGGACAAGCCGTTCCACAAAACCTATACCGTCCGTTATCTCGGCAACGTGGTGGGCGCCGGCGGCGTGATACATCTCAATCTCCCGATGGACGAGTTCAAGCAGGCGATAATACGTCAGCTCGAGGCGGGCCGCCCCGTGTGGTTCGGGAGCGACGTCGGCAAGTTCGGCGACCGCGAAAAGGGCGTATGGGACGACAATTCCTTCCGTCCGGAGCTGCTCACCGGGCTTGAGCTCGGCATATCGAAAGAGGACGCGCTTGACTATCTCTTCTCGGCGATGAATCACGCGATGGTGATAACGGGCGTGAACCTCGACGGCGGCCGCCCGAACCGCTGGAAGATAGAGAACAGCTGGGGCGACAAGAGCGGCGAAAAGGGATATTATATCTGCACCGACAGCTGGTTCGATACGTACGTGTATCAGGCGGCGGTGGAGAAGGAATATCTCGGCGACCTCGCCGACCTCGCAAAGCTCCCGCCGATAGAGCTCGACCCCTGGGACCCTATGGGCACTCTCGCGGACATAGGGTGAAAAGCGCGCGATTTATTTTGAAATACCGAAGAAAAGGATATATTGCCTTTCTATTTAGGAGCCGACTATGAAGTCTCAAAATGAAGACCAAATCGACTTGTTAAATTGTTTTACTGAAGAGCCAAATGAATCAATTGGAATGGATATTCCTAACTCGTTGAAGGTTGTCAAGGCATCTTTTGAAAAAAGCGTAGTAGTCGATTGGTTACAATTATTTGAAGGATATGATTATCTCTCTGCTATTACATTCTCGTCCGGAATGGATTTTGTTAACAAGGTCGTTAGCAAGTTTAAACATTCTGAAATAATTTTCGGATGTGAAGGTGTAATGAACAATGAAACAGCGGCTATAATAGCTATGCAAGCAAAAATTGTGCAGAAATATGTCAAACGTAAATCTGCAAAAGCTATGGCGGAAAAGCTTGCGGAAGGGTCTCTCGAACTGTTTGTTTCGCGTGATACAAAATCACATGAAAAGATTTTCATATTGTCTTCAGATGATGGGCGTTCCAGAGTGATTACCGGGAGCGCAAATATGTCAGGTTCTGCGTTTAACGGTTTTCAAAGGGAGAATATCATTTGCTTCGATGACAAAGAGGCGTTTGATTACTATAGAAATCTCTTTGATAATTTCAAGACAACTTGTTCTGATTCCGTTTCGTATCAGACAATTATCGCCGCAGTAGATGACAGCGATTACCTTGAGGATAATATCCAAGAAATACCTATCATTAAGACCATCGAGGACAAAAAGATGATCTTTTTGGAGGATTCGGATGACAGCACATCCGAGGTTGAGCTTGTAGCCGGAATAAAGGGTTTTGAATCGGAACTGAAGCCGATGATTCCCAAACTCAAAAAGGAAAACGGAAAGATTTATATTTCTGGAGATTTCGTTAAAGAAGTTGCTCGTAAACACACCGAAAACAGAGAAATCAAAAAAGCAAAAGAGAAAAAACTTCCCAAGCTTCATTTGGATTACGGATCTCGGCTGATGGATTTTAACGGAAAGCCAATCAGTCTAAACCCGCGAAAAGAAGCCATTATTTCCGATATCAAATGTCTTACAGGCTATTTTCAGGGTTTTTCAAGTTTCAACGGCAATGTTATTGAAACACAAAAGAGTTATTTTGTTTTCATGAACTGGTTTTTCGCCAGCGTTTTTATGCCGTACCTTCGATTGACCGCTCACAACAACAATTATGAAATGATTCCGTTCCCGGTGTTCGGTATTATCTACGGAGATTCAAACGGCGGGAAATCCACATTTACGAGATTGCTTTCAAAAATGATGTGCGGTCACAAAGTCCCATTGAACAGTACCAATGATTTTACGTCAACTGAAATTGAGAATCTTAAGCGTGGTCGCGAAGGATTGCCGATAGTTATAGACGACCTTGCAAAGATGCAGTTCCAAAACAACAACGAGAAAATCATAAAGGATGATGAGTGGGGGATTCCAGAAAAATTCATCAACTATCCTGCCGTAGTTATCACGACAAATAAACTGCCTTCTATAACTTCGGATATTTCAAAAAGAGCGGTAACTTGTCATATTGACGCAAAAATCAATAAAGAAGATGGTGCTAAGAACTCAAAGCGTATCAATGATAGCATGAAATCGGCAACAACGGCGTTCTTTGGTGAATATGTTCGTATTATGCTTGGAAAGATTGATTCACTTGAAAATTCGATGAAAACGGAAGACGACTTTTTCCCGGATGTTTTTCAATTGTCTTCAGATACAATACGCGAGATATTTGATGAGTGCGGCGAACCTCACCCCGAATATCTGACAAAATTAACTTTTTCGGACTATTTTGGAGACAAGGCAGTAAGTAAAAACGCGATGGAAAAGATTCTTCGTGCATGGGAGAACGAGCCGAAGCAATTCAAGATTGATAAGAGAGCCAATAAGCTGATTTATTCGTGCGGAGAGAATGGCAATGTTTACGCGCTGAGATATATTTATGATGAACTTCCGCCGACATTAAATGCTCAATTGAACACAACCAACCTCGTTATGGATCTTGATAAAGCACAAGTTTTATTCGAGAAAAAGTTCAGAAAAAAACTCTTTACATAAT